>DASPNN010000323.1:0-8852 GCA_035626495.1 Chryseosolibacter sp. | reverse complement strand
CATCCAGTACGAAGCCGGATCTTGCCGGATGGACAGCAGCGAAGTCGCCGGCACCATTTCCTTTCAAAAATATTCCGAAGCTGCCATCGTATATTCCGGCTTCCGGCTTGGCATGATAGAAGTTGCCGCCCATCAGTATATCAACTTTGCCATCACCATCGAAGTCGTCAAGCGATATTGCGTACATCGGTGAAAGCTGGGCTTCCGAAGGCAAGGCTTTTGTCACAAATCCTCCCCGCCTGTTGTTCACAAATACGCTGCTTTCCAGCCGATACGCCTCCAGCCTGATGGCCGACGACAACTGATCTTTCGTAAAGATATCCTCCACCGTCTGGCCCTGGTAGCTCTCATATTTTAAGTATTTCTTCTTCAGGTACGGAAGCGCTGACAACAGGTCATGCCTCAGCGCCACCGGATACGATCGCCCGCCATTGTAACAGCTCACGATCTGCTCGACACTTCCGTTGTTATCAAAATCCCCAGCGTACATGCTCACGGGTTTGGAGGCGCTTGCCCGGAACCGCGAGTTCAATCCATGGTTGCCGGCGACGATATCCAAATACCCATCGCCGTTAATGTCGGCGACCTTCAGCCTGTTCCACCAGCCATGGCTGCCGCCCAATCCCGCGGCCGCCGTTTCTTCCACCAGTCTGCCACCCTCATTGCGAAATATTTTGACCGGCATGTACTCCCCGCAAACTACCAGGTCCGCCTGTCCATCCTGGTTGTAGTCGAACCACGCACCGTCTGTCACCATGCCTGCCTGCAGCAATCCCGGCGCATTCTTGCCAGTGACATCTGTGAATTGACCCTTTCCGTCGTTTTCCAGGAGGTAACTCTTGCATGGATAGCCGTAACTGAACGGCTTCAGCCTCACTCCGACAAAAAGGTCCTGGTCTCCATCGCCATCATAATCCGCGGATCGGACGCAACTGCTGCTCTCGAATATGTAAGCGGGCAATACTTGCGGCGACTTGCTGAATATGCCCCGGCCTTCGTTCACATACAACCGGTCAATCAGCGCCGTCGAGCTTGAGGGAAACTCATTTCCACCGCTGCACACGTAGAGGTCCTGATCGCCGTCACCATCGCAATCAAAAAAAACTGCGTCCGTGTCCTCGCAGATCGCGTCTTTTGACAACAACGCTTCGTTGCTGCGGACGAACTTCCCTCCGCTTGTTTGCCGATACAACGCCCCGGGCTGATCTTTGGCTCCTCCTATGTAAATATCTTCCAGCCCGTCATTGTTGATATCACCTTTGGCCATACGCGGACCTTCCCTCGACAGCATATGGAAGACCAGCCTGTCGCGATCGAAATCCACAAAGCCATTTTCCCGGTGAACAAAATCCAGCCCGTACTCCCATTCCGGTTCGCTGAAAACCAGGTCTTTTTTTGTAACGGCATGCCTACTAGCCCCCATCCCACCCGCGTCGCGTTGCTTGATAAAAATATGCTGATTCGGACTTACCGACCTCAATATGGTGACACGTCCATCAGGCCATTGTACTTTTAACGAATCGACCATGCTTGTGAGACCCAGACCGAAATTCAACCGGTGGTCGACTGTCGACTCGAACCCCCGCATAGGCATTTGCTCCTGGTAAGACAATGTCCCATTGTAATACAACGTAACTTTCGACCCGATCCCAAATGTATTCCTGCCCTCACCCTGGAGGCTGACTTTCAAAAATTTATACTCCGGATGTTGCTGGATGCTTTCGTTGCGATAAACGAAGCAGGGCATGTTCACATTGTTCACCACCAGGTCCAGGTCGCCGTCGTTGTCGAGATCGCCGTAAGCCGACCCGTTGCTGAAGCCCGGATCGTCAAGTCCCCACTCTTTCGCGCGGTTGGTAAAGGTCAAATCGCCGTTGTTGCTGAAGGCGTAGTTCGATATCGCGTGGGAAGGAATGAGGTCGATGAGTTTTTTGACGATGTCTTTCTCGCGATTCAGAATTTGCTGGCGGATGGAAGCCCCGGCATTGGCTGTGTATTGAATGTAATCCTGGTCTGTAATGTCCTTATAGATTCCATTAGCGACAAAAATATCTTTATCCCCATTATTATCCAGGTCGGCGATCAGGGCACCCCAGCTCCAGTCTGTCGCGCACGTGCCGGAAAAACGACCGACCTCGCGGAACCGGACTTTATCGGGAGCCCAGGGCGAGTAGGCTCCGGAGTTCAACTGAAGTGTGTTGCGTACAAATTGATTGTAGTATCCGCTTTCAATGTTCGATTCATATTTATTCCAACTCTCAAAATTTGTCTTTGTTTTGAGTCTTCGCTCATCCTCGGGAAACATGTCGGTCACGTAGATCTCTGGATAGGAGTCGTTGTTGATATCGGCGATATCGGCTCCCATGGAATTCATGCTGATCTCGCGGATATGGTCTTCGAGCGACTCCGCGAAGGTGCCGTTTTTCAGGTTGATATAGAGATAGTCCCTTTCGAAGAAGTCGTTCGAGACATAGATATCCTGCCAACCATCTTTGTTGATATCGGAAATCGTGACTCCCAGGCCAAACCCGATTTGGCTGCTGTAAATTCCGGCTTGCCGTGTTACATCGGTAAACCGGTTGTTGTCGTTCCTGAAAAATTTGTTTCCGCCAAGCGTATCCGGGATGGTGCGCTGGTCTTTCACCAGATCGTAATTCCCAACGGATCTGGATGAGTTGTTGAGCAGGTAGCAATCGAGGTCCCCGTCGTTGTCATGATCGAAAAAAGCAGCATGCGTGGAGAGGCCTTTGCTGTCCAACTGATATTCTCCCGACTTTTCCACGAAAGTGAGATCGCCGTTATTGATAAAAAGCTCGTTGTGGCGATTTTGTCCCGTAAGCGCGCCGGATTTACAGACATAGATATCGAGCCACCCGTCACCGTTCACATCGGCCATTGTCACTCCAGTAGACCAGACGTTGGCGGACGAAACACCCGCCTTTGCACTGATATCCTCAAACTGAAAATTGCCTTTATTCAGATACAGCCTGTTGGACTGCTGATTGGAACAAAAAAACACGTCGGGAAGACCATCGTTGTTAACGTCGCCGATCGCGACCCCGCCGCCATTGAAAAAGTTGCGAAACGTATACGGGTTGAATTCTTCGGTATAGGTGATGGGATTCGAAAATGTAATACCGGTTTCTTCCGGCGGAACGCGTGTAAAGAGACGCTGGTCAGTTTCTCGGTTCGAACAGGCTGTGGCGGCGATATAGTAAACCCAAAGGAGCAGCGCCTTACACCCGGGGAGATTGAAGTTTTTTCCAGCAAGCCACGCCATCGCATTCACGTTGAAAAAGGAAGGAAGTAAGTGACTCCTTACCTCCATCCTTTGTTGCTAATAATTTTTTAAGGTCAGTATCCCGGGTTTTGTTTCAGGTTTGGATTCGCATTCAGCTGACTTGCCGGGATCGGGAACACATTCAGGTGATTGATCCCATTAGGTCCCAGGTTGTCAGCGGCATCTGCCTGATGAAATCTCCAGGCACTGTTATATTTGTCGAAACGGATCAGGTCCGTACGTCTTTGTGATTCGGCAAACATCTCACGGCCCCTTTCGGCCAGGAACTTATCGGCGTCCAGCGTAACAAAAGGATCGACGCCACCGTGGGTGGTGCGGATCTGGTTGACGATCGCCAGTGTCACAGCATTGTTCCAGTTACCATCCTTGCGGGCAACGGCCTCCGCCTTTGTTAATAGGATATCGGCGTAACGGAAGATCTGATAATCATTGCTGAGCTGTCCGTTATTTCCCTGGTAGATTTCCCACTTGCCGATCCTTGCGCCAGACTGCCTCCAGGCATTGGGTTGAAGCATGTTGATGTGAGGAGTGAAGACCATAGGGGCTCCGTTAGGGTCGGTTGCGTCAAAACCGTTGTCGAGCAGCGGGGTAACGCCGTCGGGTAAATATTGCGGACCAACAATAAAATTCGAAAGCCGCTTGTCGACCGTGCCGGTGGTAGGCGTACCCGCCGGATCTGTTCCAACGACCTGTCCCTGAGGCCCCGGGTTCTGCGCGGGGTCTACATAGGATTCATAAAATTCCTGGATCGTAGCGAATCCGTTCCATGGCTGGGCGCTCATGTTGTACGTTTTCTGGCTCTCCATGTGCAAAGTGATATGGGGTATTGTGTGCCCGCGCGCATTGATCTCGTCATACGGAATGACCCATATGGATTCCGTGGAACCCTTGTTGTTCTTCGAAAAATTATCGCTGTAATTGACCATCAAATTGTACTTGCCCGAATTTATGATCTCATCACAAGCCGCAATGGTCTTATCCCATTGCGCCGTTCCGGTGTACACCTTGGCATTGAGATACAATTTGGCCAGCGCCGCATACGCGGTGTAATAATTCACACGGCCGTAGGTCGATTCATCTGCCGGACCGGTTTTCGGCAGCAGCGGGGCACTTGCGAGGAGCTCGCTCTCAACGAAGTTGTAGATCTCAGTCCGCGTGCTGTTGGCAGGCGGTGTGACATTGGTGAAGTCGGTGCTGAGGGGAACATTCCCGAACAGATCGAGCAGCCAGAGATAGTAGATCGCCCTGAGGGCTTTAAGCTCGGTCATGTAGGCCTGGGATTGCTCAGTGCCTACCGGTTCGAGGATGGCCAGCAAGCGGTTGCAATTGTTCACGCCGGCGAAAAGTCTGTCCCATGAGCTTGCCGGGCGGGGATCCTGCGCGTTGTAAGTATGGGTTTGTAACCTGACCCAGTGGCCGCCGTCACCCCAGTCGGGTCCGCGCGTGGGTACGACCATCTCATCGGTTGTGACCTCCTGCAAAGGCATGATGTTGTCGGCGCTGCCGAAGGTCCCGTACAAGTTGGAATAAGCGGCACCCACGGCCGACAAATATTCCAGGTCAGTCGTATAGAAGTTGTCCTGGGTAACCTGGTCAAACAAAAGTTCAGTCTCATCCAGATCCGTACAGCCAAACACCAGTACCGCAGTAACCAGCATGCAGCTTGCGATCGAATTGATTCTCATTTTCTTATTGGTTGAATTCATAAATTTGCAGCTTAGAATTGCACATTAACTCCCAGTGTAAATGACCGCGTCCAGACCCACGTTTCCCTCCTGTCCACTCCCGGGGCCAGCACGTTTGTGCCGTCCGCGTATCTCACCTCGGGATCGACGCCCGTGTAGTCGGTGATCATAAACAGATTTTGACCACTGAGGAACGCCCTCAGGCTTTTTACGGCACGCTCACCGGCAAATGGAAATGTATAACCTACTGTCGCGTTGTCGAGCTTTACAAACGAGGCGTCTTCAACGTGGAGGCTGCTGAATACCTGTGTGGTATTGATGTTCGGGTTGAAATACTTCGAGTTGACAACGTTGTATTGTCCTTTGGCGACCGGTGTTTCATAAAATGCGCGATAGGAATTGATCAGGTCATGGCCAACCGAGCCCCGCAACAGGAAATTAAAATCGAAATTCTTGTAAGTGAAAGTGTTGCTCCACCCGAACTCGAAATCCGGCAACCCGTGTCCAATAATGGTTTCATCGGCGTTGTTGACAATTCCGTCGTTGTTGATGTCCTCGAAGATGTACTTTCCCGTTTCGTCGACGCCTTGATACTTGAGCCCCCACAGGATGCCGATGTCTTCACCAACCATCGCCCGGGTAATTTGGGTTTGCTCCTGGCCCGGCGTTCCCATGTTGGTTTCACCGATATAACTGCCGGCAGAAAAATCAGGGCTTAATTCAGCCAGGTGAATGTTGAAGGTTGTGAAGTTCACCCTTGTATTCCACGTATAGGGGCTTTTGTCAAATACGTCATAACCGACGGACAATTCGACGCCGTTGCTTTCGAGCTTGCCGATATTTTTCCAGGTGCGGTTGGAAAGGTTGGGCGGCTGCGGAACAAACACGTTAAAGATAAGGTCCGTTGTCGTGCGGTTATAATAATCGGCGCTACCCGTCAAACGGTTGTTGAGCATCGCGAAATCCACGCCGATATCGAACTCCCCTTTCTTTTCCCACTTCAGGTCAGGGTTTGCATTCTTATTCGGCAAATAGCTGCTGATGTAAACGTTGTTACCGACGTAAAACTTCGAGCCACCGGGCGCAAGGGTCTGAAGAGACAAGTAAGAATCCCGGGGAAGAGATCCCGTAATACCGTAGCTCGCCCTCACCTTTAAAGCATCGACAGCAGGCAGGTCAATGATCTGGTCGATGTTGGCGCCCGCGCTCACTGCCGGGAACATCCCCCACTTGTTGTTCGCTCCAAATTGCGTAGACCCTTCCCTCCGCAGACTTGCCGTAAAATAGGCAACGTCATTGAAGTTCAGGTTCAGTCTTCCAAAAAAAGCGACCAACCGGTTCGCATTTTTATAACTTTGAATGTCGCCCCTGCCATTGGTAAAATCCTGGGCCGTTACGAATGACTGCGCAGAAGCGTCTGTAATGAAATTTCCGCCACCAACGCGGAATTCTTTGTTTTCGAAGTCCTGGTAAGAATAACCACCAAGTACGGAAAGGTTAGCAAGACCAAGCTTTCTTTCAAAGGTCAGCGTATTTTCATATAACTGATTAAATCCTTCGTAATCCCGTTTCCAGATATAGCCACCGCGGGCATTGCCGCTGACGCCTAAAAAGTTCCTGGAAAAGGTGGCATCACGCGGTAAAAAAACCTCTTCGTAGTCGCTGGTGGATTGCTGAGCATAACGGGTAAGGAATTTCAACCCATCCATGATCTCATACTCGGCGGAAGCGACCAGGTTTTGTCTTTTGGTTTCCATGGTGCGCGAATTTTGTTTCAGCACGGCGAGGGGATTATTATAGTCCACACCACCGGATTCGTAATACTGGCCGTTTGCCGGATCGAAGATCGGAGCTGTCGGGTTGTAGATAACTGCATACTTAAACGCTTCGCTCCACCCCAGGTCGGCGTTGCGCCGGGTGGTCACCAGATTGATGTTGAATATCAGACGGTCTTTCAGCGCACTTTGAGAAAGATTCAACCTGCCATTAAGCTGATCAAATCCGGTGGTAATGGCGACACCCTGCGAACCGCGGAAGTTGAAAGAGGCAGTGTATGAAGTACCGGAAGCGTTGCTTCCTCCCAGTGAAAGATTGTGCGTGTGTGAGATGGCGGTCCGGGTGATCTGGTCGTACCAGTCTGTTTCACTGCCAAGATCGTTGCCGCCAATAGCGCGAAACTCGTCCGCCGTCATGTGGGGGGTCAGCCGGGCAGCGTTCTCCGCCTGGACCAGGCCGTTGTATGACGCTGTAGTTTGTTGGCCGGCGCCTGCTCCTGATTTGGTCGTGATGATGATCACACCGGCGGAGCCCCGTGTGCCGTAAATGGCCGCGGCGGATCCGTCTTTGAGCACGTCGATGCTTTTGATGTCGTTCGGATCCACCGAGTTCAGGTCGGCTCCAGCCTGTCCATCGATCACGATCAGCGGCTGGGAGGCTCCGAGCGATGAAAGGCCTCTGAGACGAATTGAAAAAGCGCCATTCGGGTCGCCCCCGGGCCGCGAGATAGACAAGCCAGCCACCTTGCCCTGCAGCAGCTGAGCGATATTGCTGATATTGCCCTTGTTGAACTCATCGGGACTGATGTTGGTTATCGCGCTCGTGATTTCACCTTTCTTCTGAGTTCCGTAGCCGACGACAACCACTTCCTGCAGCGTTTTCGTGTCGGGGGCGAGCGTAACGTCAACGACAGACCGGCTGCCAACAGTGACCTCGTTGGTTTCATACCCGATAAATGAAAACACAAGAATGGCGTTTCCATCGAACACGTTCAATGCATATTTTCCGTCCGCATCCGACGAAGTCCCGTTGGTTGTGCCTTTCTCCACGACGTTAACGCCGGGAATGGGCGCACCAACTTCATCGGTGATCCTTCCGGTGACCGGATGAACCACGGCATTTTCCGCCGGCGCGCCGGGGTGGCTCGAACGTATTAGCGGAAATTTGCTGAGAATTATGTATTCACCGGAAAGTTCATAGTGAATGTTCAGCGGTGTCAGGCATGCCGTTAGCACCTCTGAAAGTTTTTTGTCTTTCAGATCAACGGTTATCTTTTGATTGAGAGGGATCGATTGTGGATTGTATGTAAATTTTACACCCACCGATTTTTCGATCACGGTAAGAACGGTCTTGACCCTTTCGTTCGCGACGCTAATTGAAATCACTTCGTCCAGGACTCCCTGGCCATTGGATACGCCCGGAGCTGCTGTAACAACGCCCGCCATCACCACACCAAGGCATATTTGCAGGAAGGAAAATTTCATAATAGCAAAAATTAGACTGACATAAGTCTGCGTTTTTTTCATAGATTTGCTAGGTTTTGTTTATTGTAATGAGGAACAAAACACCCTTTGTTTCAAGGGGATTCAGCCAGTAGTGCTCGTAACACTGCTGGCTCATTTTTTGGTTGTAGTGGTTATGTCATAGGTTGTGTTTTTCGTTTTTCCGATTTGTCAGGAGCTATAGACAACCTGCGCTGTTGATGACTATTTTCGACTCAATCACCTCATAGGTAGCCCCGATTGTCCGGCATATAATCCTGAGCTTTTCAAATAGCGACTCGGACCCTAGCGGGGCCGTGATGAAACAGGTTTTCATGACCTCCTCGTCAAAAATTATTTCGATGCCGTAGCTTTCTTCGAGCGTGCGGAAGACATCGGGAATGGGGGCATTTTCGAAATTAAAATTGTTGCTGGTAATGGCATTTGACAAAACCACGGGCTCATCAACCAAAGTCTTTTCAAAGGACTGGAGCTCGCGCTGGTAAACTACTTGTTGGTTCGGCAAAAGAATGACCCCATTTACCTCGGCCTGTACGTTATTCGGGGCAGGGTCATTTTTAGGCGAGAAGACAGAAACCTTCCCGCTCA
>DASPNN010000322.1:0-2489 GCA_035626495.1 Chryseosolibacter sp. | reverse complement strand
ACCGACGCCTCATTGATCGCAGGACAGGTCAGCAGTGAATACATCACCGCGCCGGTGGGCAACGACACTACTTACTACGTCTCTGCCCACAATGGTTCTTGTGAGAGCAACCGCATACCCGTCGACGTTTCGTTATTTGATGTTCCTGCCAAGCCGGCAATTGAGGCGTCGTCCGGGCTGACGTTTTGCGACGGCGGCTCCGTGACACTGTCCGCGCCCGCGGGCTTTTCGTACCAATGGTCGAATGGCGAAACCACCGAAGAAATCACGGCAACCGTTTCGGACGACTATTCGGTCACGGTGACGAACGGCGACGGATGTACGAGCGAGCCGTCCGACGCCACAACGGTCACGGTACATGTGAATCCTCCGGCCCCGGAAATCACCTCGTCGGGCGGCAACCTTCTTTGCGAAGGTGAATCTCTCACGCTCAACGCACCGGACGGTTATAGCTACCAATGGTCAACTGCGGCCACCACGCGGGAAATCACAGTGACCGATGCCGGCGACTATTCGGTAGAAATTACGGACGACAATGGCTGCACAGCGACATCGGAGGTATTTAACATCGCGGTTGAATCGTGTAATCAGCCGCCCGCCATTGGAACGACCGAGGCCGCGGCGGTCCTTGGAAACACCGTCGCGATTGATCTGCTTGCGCTGTTGTCCGACCCCGATAACAATATCGACATGACTTCCCTGTCCATCGTGACAATGCCCATCAGCGGCGCGCAAGCCAGCGTGGACGATAACGCGACTCTTCACCTTGACTACAGTGACGTCTCTTTTCTAGGCACGGACCAGCTCACGATTGAGGTTTGCGACACGGAAGGCTCGTGCGTTCAGCAGATCCTGTATGTTGAAGTTACCGGCGATATTGTGATCTATACAGGACTTTCGCCTAATGCGGACGGCAAGAATGATTTCTGGCTTATCGAGTTTATCGACCTGATCGAGGAAACCAGGGACAATGAAGTCAAAATATTCAACCGCTGGGGCGATCTTGTCTGGGAAGGAACAGATTACGACAACCAGAATGTTGTCTTTACGGGTCTCAATAAAAACGGAGCCGAGCTGCCATCGGGCGCCTATTTTTACCAGGTGAATTTTTCCGGAAGAAGATCGGTGAACGGGTATATTTCGCTGAGGCGATAAATAGGAAGCTGTGCGACAGCAGGTCAGAAGTTCGGATTGCTGGCGTTACGTTCCTTCTGCGTGTAGACGTTTTCGGTGAGGCAAAAGCCAGGACGTTCCGCGTACCTTTCAATGTTAAGACGAATGTCTCGGTAACATCCGCCTAAACTTCTTTTGGTCAGCCTTGACCTGACTCAACATATACATTTGAATATCAATGAAATAAGCCATCTAGGTCAAGAATTTTTTAAAGCCAATTTTAAAACATTGGAAAAGTATCCCAGCACGGTTCTCGTGGGATAACGTTTTCAACCTACACTCCCGCTCCACCACACAAATAACCTCCGTCTTATACTCTTAAACCTCGGATCCTCGCATATAGGATCAAACCATGGCTCGAGGTCATATTGTCCCCGGAGAAATTTGAAATCTCCTTCGCTTCTTATATTTTGGACAACTCCCTGATCCCACCCGATCCAATCTGATCACAGCCCACAGGGTATTAATTAGAACCACTCCCCGACCTCAGGCATGAGCGCGGAGTAAGGCAGTTGACAAATCCTCTAGTAAAATGAATATCAAAAAGGTTACGAACGCTGTTGTGATGTTATCGGTTTGCTGTATCTGGATCCTTGCGGGATGCACAACCAGGTCGCGGAATACTCAATACTTCATTTCGCCGGAAGGAGGCGAACAGGCGAAGGGCACGCATGATGATCCGTTTGCAAGTATACATGTTGCCATAAAGACTGTGTCGCAAATGAAAGACCGCGATGCTGACACGATAACGTTTACGTTTTTCGGAGGCACGCATTATCTGAAGGAACCTGGCATCCTGTGGCCTGAAATGAATCCCGGCGGGCGCGTTGTCTGGAAATTTGAAGCTTATCCCGGCACTCGTCCTGTTCTCTCGGGAGCGATTGTCGTAAAGGGCTGGGAGCTCTTTGATCCCCAGCAAAACATCTATCGCGCCAAGCTGGACTCTTCCTACAGATCCCGGCAACTGTATGTTAACGGCACGCGCGCCATCCGGGCACGGACCACTGAGTATCCATCGGGATTTAAACCAAACTACGACACCACGGACAGGAACGTCAATGGCATTCAGTATAAGTTTCTCAGTAAGCCTGAGCCGCGAAAAGACCCGGCCAACTGGAGCAACCTGAACCGGATTCAGGCGGTGATGCAGTTTCAATGGAAAATGATCAGTGTGCCGATCGATACGATCAATGAATACTACGGACTTCTTTCTGTTAAAAGACCTGCGTGGGATAATGCAAACCTGTATCTCGATCCTGATGGCAAAGAGCCTGGCATGTGGAGCTTCTGGCGCGTCAGCTTTTTTGAGAACTGCT
>DASPNN010000321.1:0-6776 GCA_035626495.1 Chryseosolibacter sp. | reverse complement strand
AAGTTTCCTTTGTGTCGTTGCCGGAACCGAAGGCGAGTTGCTACTTGTCAGCCGGCAGGGTTCGGTCTTCAAATTAGACGTCGCCCGGCACAGCATCTCGCCGATACAGCAACTTCCCGGCTTCACTACGAGCAACCGCATCACGAATGTTTTGAAATCTTCTTCGGGAGATTATTACCTGGGAACGTTGACAACGAAAGTTATTGCGCTGAGCTCCCTGGAAAAATCGGTGACTCCGCACGCTTTCAGCGATCTTCAGGATAACACCGTGCATGCTTTGTTTGAAACCAAAGAAGGCAACATCTGGGTGATGCTCAACAATGGCATTGATTGTATCAACATATCTTCTCCGGTAACCAGGTTATTTGACAAGGCGTCAATTGCCGATGTGCTGATCTCGGGAGGCAGGATGTTCCTCGCGACCAACCAGGGTGTCTTTGTAGGCCAAAAAGTAGAAGGGCAACCGGTGTCAAAAAATATTTTCAGAAACGTCGATGGTTTGGAAGGACAGGCCTGGTCGCTCCAGGAGATCGAGGGGCGCGTTCTGTGCAGCCACGACATGGGTGTCATCGTCCTGAGTGAAAACGGATACACCAGGTTGAACGGGCCTCGCGGTGTATGGAAAATTGTTCCCATACGCGAACGGAAAAATGAATACCTGGTTTGCACCTATGAGGGGCTCCATGTTATGCGGTCAGACGGGGGCGGCGAATTCCGGATCGTCCGACAGATCGAAGGCTTCCAGGAATCAAGCCGTGACATCCTGGAATCGGATGAACCCGGCGTGTTCTGGCTCTGTCACGGCTACAAGGGGGTCTTCCGCCTCAAGATCGACGCCGGTTATGAACGAGTCATGGGTCTGGAGTACTTTACGGATAAGAATGGCTTACCTTCGCAATTCAACATCAACGTCTTCAGGTGGAAAACGGAAATTGTTTTTACAACAAACAACGGAATCTTTTCCTATGATGCGGAACAAAATCGTTTTGTTCCGCATCGGTTTCTCACCGGGCTTTTCGGCAACGACAAAAATGTCCGGCAGCTGATCGAACACGCGGAAAAAACATGGTTCGTCCACCACGACGAAATCGGATATTTCCTCACTGAAACGGCTGACCCTGTGCTGGTCAAGGGTTTGTTTCTCCAGGTGAAAGGAATCCTGAATCAAAGCATGGAATGCATCAAACCCGTCAACGAAAACAACGTGATCATCGGCACACGGGAGGGTTTGTATTCATTCGACCTCAAATACCATCCAAAGGACGACTACACGACACTGATCACGGGGGTGAAATATTCCGACGGCGAACGCGATGTTCGTTGCTTGTTAACTGGGAACGTGGCGACGCAGATCCCCCACAAAACCCTCAATCTAACATTCGAGTTTGCGGTGCCGCGATTTGACGACCAGGTCAACACGCAATACAGTTACATGGTGGATGGCATCGCCAACACATGGTCGGAATGGCAATCCACACCATTCAAAGAATACAGCCTCCTTCCACCGGGAAGCTACACGTTCCGCGTAAAGGCGAGAAGCTTACTGGGCGAAACCGCGAGGGAGGCAACGTATGCTTTTCGGGTTACTCCGGTATGGTACCAAACCACGATCGCTTACATCGCATACGCCCTTGCGCTCGCAATACTCACCCTGTTCCTGGTGCGGGCAATCCACAAGCGCATTGATACAGTCCGCCGGAAAACGCGCGCCGAAGAAGCTGACAAGCGCAAGGTTCTGGAGCTTGAGTTGGAGCATATCAAGCTTGAAAGAGAAAAGGCCGAAATCAGCAAGGATAAGGCCATCCTTGAAGAAGATGTGATCATGAAAAGCAAGGAGCTCGCCAATTACACGATGTTGCTGGTAAAAAAACGCGAGCTATTGATTTCTCTGCAGGAAAAGCTCAATAACCTGCGGAACAATGTCCGGAGCGATGAGGCGAGGGTGGGTGTTAACGAGCTGCAGAAAATGATCAGCTTTAATTTGCAAAGTGAAGAGCACCTCAAAGTTTTTGAAGCGAACTTCGAGCGCGTCCATTCCGAATTTTTCCGGCAGCTGCGGAAAGCATTTCCGGATCTCAGCAATAAGGAACTGCAGCTTTGCGCTTTTATCAAAATGAATCTCACCAACAAGGAGATCGCCTCTATCTTAAATCTTTCTGTTCGCGGTGTTGAAAGTCAGAGGTACCGGTTGCGGAAACGCCTCGCGATGAGCCAGGATGAAGACATGGCGGCGTTCCTGGAAAAAATCTACGTCTCCACTGAAACACATTTGACCTAACCATCACCACCGGGTCACGCCCGGCATTCACCGGATTCGCCCCGAGAAATTCTCATTGCGTGCCACTCATGCGGCGAGGGCAATTTTGACACGCGGAAAAGTTCACACATTCTTTTTACTGAAAATCAATTCATTACACATTTTGCAGTAGCACTGACGTGCAGGCTGGAATCGATGGAGTAATCAATCAGTATCCGAATTTTTCCTCCGCCCAACCCCCCCGGATACATTTGGCTGAAGGCGTTTCACGGCTTGTCGTGGTCGCCGAAAAACAAATTAATCCCTAAATCCAAACTATTTATGAAGGTACTTTTACAACGACCAAAAGCCATGCGGTGGTGTATGCTGCTCCTTGGCTGCGCCCTGTTTTGGGTGAACGCGTTGGCGCAAAAAAAAACCGTCACGGGAAATGTTCGTGATGCAGGAACCAGCGACCCCCTGCCCGGCGTCAGCATTGTCCTTTCGGGAACAAGCATTGGAACCATTACCGATGCCGATGGAAATTTTTCGATCGACGCCGCTCCCGGCGATGTCCTTGTTTTTTCATTTGTCGGCTACGCGAAAAGCGAAGTGACCGTTGGATCGGAAACTACATTGAAGATCAGCCTGGATCCCGATGTGGCCCAACTCGAGGAAGTGGTAGTCGTAGGTTACGGTGACCAGCGAAAAAGTGTTGTCACCGGTGCGATCGGCAGCGTGAAAGGCGCCGAACTTTCTACACTGCCGCTGAACCGGATCGAGCAATCACTTCAAGGTCGTGTCGCAGGTGTAACGATCGCATCCAGCTCCGGACAACCCGGCTCCGCCGCGACCGTACTCGTGCGTGGCATTACATCCCTGAACAACAACAGTCCACTCTGGATTGTCGATGGCGTGGTGGTGGATCAGGGGGGCATTAGCTACCTGAACCAGTCGGATATCGAGTCAATCGAAGTATTGAAAGACGCTGCATCACAGGCGATCTACGGAACGAGGGCGGCATCCGGTGTGATCATCGTGACAACAAAAAAAGGAAAGACCGGCCCGTTCAAGATCAACTATAACGGGTTTTACGGAACGTCTGCACCGGCGCGCAAGCTCGATCTTCTCAATGCGCGCGAATACGCGACCCTGAGAAACGAAGCCGCCGCGGCAGCCAACAAAACACTGCCGTTCCCCAACGTTGAAACACTGGTTGCCGACACCGACTGGCAGGACGTGATCTTCAACGACAACGCGAAACGCCAGACACATGAGCTCAGCATCAGCGGAGGCAACGACAAATCTACATTCTACACCTCATTCGGGTATCTCGGCCAGGAAGGGATCGTTGCCACGGAGATCTCGGACTACAAGAGAATAAACCTGCGTTTCAATTCCACCCACAAAATCACGAAGTGGCTAACCTTCGGAAACAACATCGGCTACTCGCACACAAAGGCCATCGGCCTGGGAAATACAAACAGCGAATTCGGCGGACCTTTGAGCTCGGCCATCAACCTGGATCCAACGACACCTCTGGTGGTCACTGACCCCGTCGTGGCAGCCGCCGCCCCGTATTCGACGAATGTTGTCATGCGCGATGCAAATGGAAATCCATATGGTATTTCGCAACATGTCGGCCAGGAAATGTCAAACCCCATGGCCTACATCAAGACCCGGTTGGGCAACTACGCCTGGGCCGATGATTTCGTCGGCAACGTGTTTGCAGAAATCGAACCCGTAAAAGGACTCAAGGTACGGTCTTCGCTCGGGGGCAAAATGGCTTTTTGGGGAGCTGAAAATTTCACGCCTCAGTTCTACCTGAACGGCTCGACGACCAATGCACTGCCGTCTTTCAACCGCTCTTCGAACAGGGTGTTTAACTGGACGGTCGAGAACACGATTTCTTATACACGCGTCATCAACGAACACACGGCAACCTTGTTGTTAGGACAAGGCGCATACCTGGACCGCGACGCCAGCGGTATCAGTGTGACAAACCAGGGTCTGCCAGTCGATAATTTCGACGACGCTTCCATGAATTACAATGTACCGACGGCCAACCGCAACTCGAGCGGATACGAAAACCCCGCGCACACGCTGTCGTCGGTCTTCGCGCGTCTGAATTATAACTTCAAGGAACGTTACCTGGTAACTGCGATCATGCGCCGCGACGGAAGTTCACGCTTTGGAACCAATAACAAATACGGAACCTTCCCGTCCTTCTCCGCCGGTTGGGTTGCATCTTCGGAAAGCTTCTGGCCTGCGAACAATGCGGTGAACTTCCTGAAAGTCCGCGGCGGCTACGGCGTCGTCGGTAATGATAACATCAACGACCATGCATACCTTTCCACCATCGGCGGCGGAAGGAACTATACGATCGGCGCTGGTTCAGGCTACGCTAACGGATACAGCCCGAACGCACCGTCGAACCCGAACTTAAAATGGGAAGAAACCAGTCAGATGAACCTCGGCTTCGAAGCAACATTGTTCAACGACCTGAGCCTGACCTTCGATTGGTTTACGAAAAAGACCACCGGCATCCTGCGCAATCCACGCATCCCGCGATACGTCGGGGCAATTTCCGACCCCGCGGCCAACATCGCTGATATGGAAAACACCGGTATCGAAATCGAGCTTGGCTACAGAAGACAACTCGGTCCGGTCGCGCTTTCGGTGAATGGCAACGTCTCCCACATCGCGAATCAAGCCACTTACCTCGGTCGCGGCATCAAGTTTCTTTCCGGGGGACAGGGCTTCCAGGCGAGCAGTTACCCGATTACGAGGACCATGGTTGGCGAGCCCGTGAACTCCTTCTATGGTTTTGATATGCTCGGCATTTTCCAGACACAGGAAGAGGTGTATGCGCATACAAATTCCGAAGGAGACATCATTCAGCCGAATGCGAAACCCGGTGATGTAAAATGGGCAGACCTCGATGACGATGGCGACATTGACGGAGATGATCGCAAGATCCTTGACAATCCTTTCCCCGACTTTACGTTCGGACTTACCGTGAACGCCTCATTCAAAGGTTTCGATCTGCTGGTGTTCGGCCAAGGTGTTTCGGGCAATACAATTTTTCAGGGACTTCGCCGCCTCGATGTTTCGTATGCCAACTGGCAAACGGAAGCCCTAGGCCGCTGGACCGGACCAGGATCGACAAACGAATATCCAAGACTGGTGGAGGGTGACCTCAACAAGAACAACAACTTCACCAATCCGTCGAAGCTTTATCTGGAGGATGGAGACTATTTCCGTCTGAAAACTGTGCAGCTTGGCTATACGTTGCCCAAATCTCTTGTCGCGAAGATCGGCGTGGAAAAAACACGCATCTACGTGATGAGTGAGAACCTGATGACGTTCACGAGGTACACAGGCTATGATCCGGAGATCGGCGGCGGCGTGATGAGCATCGACCGCGGAATCTATCCGCAGGCCCGCTCCATCATCGGAGGTGTCAACCTTACCTTTTAATGATCACTACTAACGGATAAGAATATGAAAATCTCATTGAATAAATACGCGGCGCTGTTGACAGTGCTGCTCATTTCCGGTTCCTGCGGAGACGATTTCCTTGAAGTGAAACCGAAGGGAGTCAGCCTCGAATCCAACTATTATCGCAACCGCGATGAAGCATACAGCGCTCTGGTTGCGGTCTACGATGTGCTGGGATACTCAGCCGGACTCGTCACAAAGGTGGGCGCCGTGAATTCAGCATCCGACGACCACTACGCCGGTGGCGGCGGGCCTACCGACATGAACGCTTTCCAGGTCTGGTCGAATTATACACTCGCCCCGGATGTCGGGCCCCAGGAAGCCTTGTGGAGCAAGGGATACTCGGGCGTCTTCCGTGCAAACATCCTGTTGTCAAAGCTGCCGGATGTTCCGATGGACGAAAACGAAAAAGCACGCTTTGCCGCGGAGGCCCGTTTACTTCGCGCCTATTTCTATTTCGATCTCGTTCGGTTGTTCAAAAACATTCCGCTGTTCACAGAACCGGTTTCGGTCGACGGCATGTACAACGTTGTGCAGGTTCCACCGGCCGATGTCTATGCTCAGATCGAAACCGACATCAAGGAATCGATCGACGACCTGCCTGTTACAGTCAGTGGGGCTGAACGGGCACGGATGAGTCAGGGCATTGCACACGCGCTGCTTGGAAAAGTGTACCTGTACCAGGAGAAGTTTGCGCTCGCTGCTGAGGAGCTCGCGATCGTGAACGGAACACCCGGACAGCTCAATACAACCTACGGCTACAAGCTGGTGGACAATTACGGTGACCTGTTCAAAACCTCGAACGAATTCAATTCCGAATCGGTGTTCGAGATCTCACACACGAATACATCGGCGGGCAACTGGGGTTGCGGAGACTGTACGGAAGGAAATATCCTTGCTGTGATGGCCGGCCCTCGCGGGTTCTCCGTCACGTCCGCAGGCGAAGGAATTGTACCCCGTTACGTTTCCGGCTGGAGCTTCTTTTCCATCACACCCTCGCTTGTCACAGCGATGGAAGGCGATCCCCGTTCTCCCTTCA
>DASPNN010000320.1:0-4718 GCA_035626495.1 Chryseosolibacter sp. | reverse complement strand
AAAGGGTGATATTGACAGTTCCGTAGTAGTTTCCGCCACCGGACAACGTCCCGCCTACTGGTGACGCTGGCAGGGAGTTGACCGTGACCAGTCGCGCATCGCTCCAGCATCCATTGGAGTCCTTGGTCCGTGCGTGATAATTGCCTGTCGCCGTAACCGTGCGTGTCGTTCTGTAGGTCTCGTCAACACCACCGCTGGAGGTTTGCCAGTATGTAGTGGTGGAGCTTCCCGTGTAATTGAGGATTGCCTGTCCGCAGTTTCCCGGTTGCTGATTGACTTCGGTTGATCCCGGTGTGGCTGGCCTTGCCTTCACTTCAACGGTCTCTCCGATAATTTCCTGGGTTCCACATTGGCTCGGGAATGTTCGCTTGAGCGTGTAGATCCCGGGTGTTGTCCAACTGACGTTGAAACTGCTTGAGCTCCCGCCGGGGTCGCTAATCGTTCCACCGGACCCGCTGACAAATGTTGCATCGGAGCCGCTTCCATAGGAGCACCCGATACTCCGGGTGATCGTGTGGCTGGTTGTCTGCCCGACACAGACGGTCATCGACGGTGCTGGCTGAGGGTTAACTGTTACGCTGGTGCCGGATGAATTTGCCTCGCACCCATTGGCAGTAATGACTGCCCAATAATTTCTGGTGATCGTCGATGCACCCGAGTTGGTGAAGCTGACGTTGAGAGAACTTGATGTATTGCCGACGATCACAGGGGCGCCACCATTTTCCGTGTACCTGAATTCTTTGATGATTCCGCTGTACCCACTGAGGTTCAGTGTGGTGTTGACCACTTGTGTAAATGTACCTCCGCCGCTGAGCGAACCTCCGGCGGGGGCTGCCGGAATGGAGCTTACGGTGGTCGATCGCGCGTCGCTCCAGCATCCTGACGAACTATTCTTAATTCGCACGTAATAGGAACCTGTGGAAGTTACTGACCGACTGGTCAGATAGGACTCATCGGTTCCACCGCTCGAGGTTTGCCAAAATGCGCTGGTAGACGCGCCGGTATAATTCAAGGTTACCTGCCCGCACCCTGGTGTCTGGTTCACTTCACTCGCCAAGGGAGAAGCCGGTTTTGCATATACGGTATAATATTGGGAGTAGATAACTGTCGTATGGCAACCACTGGGAAAGGTCCTCTTCAGGCGGAACGTCCCGGTTGTGGTCCATGTGACCTGAAAATCGGAAGCGCTTCCGCCCGGATCGCTGATGGTTCCACCAGATGCCCCATCCCAGCTTGCGTTGCTGCCTTGCCCGTAGGAGCAACCGATGTTTCGTGTGATACTAACGGTGGTTGTTTGGCCAACACAAACCTGTGCATAAACGGCATGCGACAAGAGCAGGAATGCGCCGGCAACGATAACGACGAGGAGCCGCGGGCCACGCGCCGCGTTGACAAGGGGGGCGGCCAGTAATCTTTTGAGGGTCATAGCGATGTCTTAATCCAGTTGATAGTGATATTCGTATTGCTCGAGAATTTTTCCATTGTGGTCCTTGATCCTCAGGAGCCTGCCGAGCTGGTCGTACTCATACATTTGGCTTCTGCCGTTCGGATCAATCGTCTTAACTATTCCGAGCGCCGGCTCCCATTCGTATGTTGTCAAGTGTGCTTTTGCGAGCGCCGGATTGGTGCGCACGTTCGCTGGGTCTGCGTCATACGCAGCGCGAAGTATTGGATAGCTTATGCCGATTGCTTTCACCAGGGGCAGGGTTTGATTGTGGCCCCATATATAAGCCGTCGTAAGTCCATCACGTGGCGTCACTTCGACAATTCGGCCCTGGTCGTGGACATATGCAATCTCAGGAGCGCTGTTGTACTTGGAGTCTTTCACGACGTTGCCGCTCTGGATTGAAATCGGAGTGAACGATGTTGAAGGTGTTAAGATGTCGGCGGAGAAGATCTTGTCGACATATATAGTTGCCGGGTCGGTTCCGAAGGTTTTATGGTACAGGTAGGTGGCGTTCGATAACTTGCCATTTCTCCAAACCGATGATTCAACGGGGGTTGCAACAATGTTCTGGTCGTCCATATGGAAAAGCGTACGGACATCTGCGTTCGAGTGTGCCTTTCCATTTGTCAGACAGTTGTTTGAGCTTTTGCAGGATTTGATACAGCCCGTGTAGGTTTTGCGCGCTTCATTGAGGGCGTGTTGATAGTCAGTCCAGGTACAAAGCCTGCAACTGACGACGTCGCCGCAGGGATCATAAAGGTTGTCACAGCCTAAAAGGGATCCGCAGTAAGGATTTCCCGACTGACCGCACCAACTTAGTTTCTGCAGGTAGAGTTGTCGGATTTGCTCCGTCGACGCAAGGAAGGTTTCGGTGCAGGATGCACATTCCGTTCGACATCCGGTGAGATCGGGCGCGTACGTATATTTCTCATCCATCGTCACTTCGCCTGCCACAGTTTTTTTTATGGTTTGCATGCGGTGAAACGCCGACCCGAATGTTTGTGTGACCTCCGTCTCCACGAATTCATTTTCGTGACCCGGATGGAACGTTCGTTGCTTTATTTTTTTCGATAGTTGCCGGCCTGACCTGATGTCATAGTGAACCGGAAGTGTTGTTTGTGTATGCGGGTATGACCCGATCATCAATCCAAACACACCCAGGTCGTTTTGTTCGTAAAGGTCATCGAACGTCGTTTGCGTAAGCTTGCGGTTGTTTGCATCGTAGGTAGTGACTGATTTGATCTGGCCGCGCTGGAAATCGTAGGGCGGCGGAGGTTGCGGGTAAATCGGATCACTTCTCAGACATTTTTTAGCATCCAGTTTTCTGACGCTGACATCTTCAAGTGTGTACCAGCTTGGCGGGAGCACCAGGGCACCCTGGAATTCGCTGACGGTATAACCTCCATCGGGCAATTTCTCTTTCACGCTACCGTAGCCCACGTGATAGCCTTGCGTGGCTTGCATCGGATGTGTGCTTACCGGCGAGATAAAGGTCTCCGCGTAGCCGCCCGGGTTAAAGATAGCGCAGCCGAGTGGGTTAGCCTTACTGACATTACCAACAATCTCAGCGCCGATCAATCCGGTAGTGAAAATGTCATGCTTCATTTTGAAGATATAAACCGGCACGCTGTAGAGGTACGGTTGGCTGTACTCGAATTCCTTGACAAGTTTCGGCGCCGCGCCAATGCCGAATTGTTCTATGCGCTTGATGCGAAGTCCGCCTACCATCCGCGCGATTTCGATGCATTCGGAAGTGGTGGTATAAAAATGCGCGATCACCCCAACCCCGCTGCCGTTGTCTGCATCTGCGTAGCAACGGAACGAGTACGTGCCCGGTGGAAGGAAGATGTAGTCCTCTTCCGTATCATATTGCTCCGTGATGACGCTGTGGTCCGTATGGTCGACTTGTAGCCGGCCGGTGCCACCACTATTGGATAAAAACCTGTAGTATAACACTGTCGGCTCGTTCACCGTCAGGCTATACGGCGACCCATATTCTGCATTGGCTGTTCCCATCCCCGCATAGACGGTAAGCGCCATGTTGTCCTGCTTTTCGTAGCGGCATTGATAGGTGTTGACTTGGTTCGGCTCATAGATGTATTCGGTGCCGCCTCCTGTCGGGTAGCGAATAGATCGCAAAGTGCCGGCGCGCATCTGCGGCCACGCGGCCTCCCGGTTGTCATTTTCAATGTAAGCGGCGCCGTTGCTGTTGGATACGGGTGGAACAAAGTTATCATTTGTTACTGCTCCGTTGTTATAGCCCCAGTGGTCTTGGCCAAAGCTTAGCCGGCGTGGGACTGCGTTCTCGTCATAATAAGTAAAAGTATAGGCCGGCTTATCTTCCTGTCCATTGCAGCTGAACTCGTGTATTGCATCCAGTTTTAACCTTTTTCTATCGGTATTTAAGGATGGAAGAAACTGTGTGAAGACATCCGGCAATGGACCATCATTGAAAAAATAACTGTGTGAAAGCTCAAATACCGTACAATGAAGTGAGTTGTGTGATTGAATAACAATCTGTTTCAGCGCCCGCGCACTGATGTTTACACCATCGCTGACCGCAGCGTCGTGACGAGCAACATCTTCCCGGAATTCGGCTGAAGGTGCAAAACTTATTGTCGTACTGGTCGATATAATCCGATCAAGGGCAACCCCAAGGACAATGATCTTCATCGGAACGACTTTGTTGTCACAATTCGGCAAACAGGGTGATGTGGATATCGTATAATACGAATACTCTTCAGGCCGGTATTTCAGGTGGATGGCAAACTTCCTGTCAGGAGATTCCACCTTGAACAAATACCAGCTGGAGATGATGTTGCCGTATTCGGCCAGGTCACCTGCATTTTTTATAGCGCCGGTTTCTATCGGGTCGGTATCTCCCGTGTCGCCCTGCGTTACTCCGAAATGATAGCGCACACCATCGGGTGCCGTGATGATAAATCCTTGAATCCACAGGTACGAATCGTACGAATTGTCCTCGGGCTTGTAATATGGCTCGATCTTGTAGTCACCCTCCGGGATCATCACCGGCGTCTGGTCTTCTCGGAAATAGAATTTGCCACTGTGGCCATTGAAGTTAAAGAAGAACAGGTCTGGTTCGCCATCTTTGTTCCCCCATTGAAAAGCGCGATAATCGAGCTTTCCATTAAGATCGTAGAAATAAGATGAATAACCATTGTGCGTATAGAATGAATAGCCTGCGAATCCGAACTTTTCATCGGGCAGTCCCTTAACAGTCCGTGTAACCATGCCCCCCGCGTTGAGCGCC
>DASPNN010000319.1:0-6606 GCA_035626495.1 Chryseosolibacter sp. | reverse complement strand
TCTATCCATTTAAATTCCTGCTCCCGCCAGGACGAGTAAGCGTTTCTTTTCACTAATGACAGCTTCCCTTTCATTCAGAGAACTCAAATCGGTCTTAGCGGATTTCGGGTCAGGAGTTTCCATGCCATTAGCATATCAGAGTAAGATCGTTCTATTTTGGTGAAAATTCAAGTGTTCATCTACACGACATGCAAGCCGGTTCGTGGTCAGCGTTTGATTCCATAACTTGTACTCCTTCCACCCCCCTCTTCCTTTTCCAGAATCCCTTTCACAATCAGATCTTGAATATCTCTCAACGCGGTATCAGGTGAACACTTGGCAACCTCCGCCCACTTTGAAGACGTTAACTTTCCTTCAAATCCATCCATGAGCTTATTCAGCATTTTTCGTTGTCTTTCATTCAATGAAACGCCTTGATGCGATTCCCAAAACTTTGCTTTCGTTGTTACCCCTGATAAATTTTCTTCCGATAACGAAATAGCCCTGTCAAGACATTCGATAAACCATAATAACCATTTTGTGATGTCGAGATTTCCCCTCTGTGTTTTCTCCAGGATGTCGTAGTAGACATGGCGCTCGCGCTGGATCTGAGCTGACATGCTATAGAAACGCTGACGACTTGCATCAGCTCTTGCAAGTTGCATATCCGCGATAGCTCTGGCAATACGACCATTCCCATCAGGGAACGGATGAATCGTAACAAACCACAAATGTGCTATCGCTGCTTTGAGAACAGGGTCCATTGTGGTGGTCTTATTAAACCACTTCAGAAACTTATTCATTTCAACATTCAGTCTTTGTGCTTCAGGCGCTTCGTAGTGAATTTTCTCCCGGCCAATGGCACCCGATACAACCTGCATCGGACCTCTTACATCGTCGCGCCACCTTCCAACTTGTATTTTATATATGCCACTTCTGCCGGCTGGAAACAGAGATGCATGCCATCCGAATAAGCGCTCATCAGTAAGTAGTCCATCGTATCGTTGAGTTGCATCGAGTATCATCTCAACTACAGCTTCAACATTTCTATTTGCAGTAATTTCACCTGCAATCTCAATTCCGAGACGCCTGGCAATTGAGGAACGTACCTGGTCTGCTGGCAATTTCTCTCCTTCAATTTCGCTGGACTTGATGACATCCTGAGTCAGCGTTTCAAGGGTGGCTTCTTCTCTCAGCCGAAATCCCAGTCCTTCGAGTTTACCCATCAGTCGGCCCTGCTTATGCCTTACCGCAGAAAGCGGCAATATGATCTTGTCATTTTCCCATTTGAAGGCTGGCCACTCCTTTAATAAATGGATGTATTTACTCATTCTCCGCAATTTATGCGGTAAATAACGGCATTAATCCGCGCATTTTCAAGATATTCACCGCAATTTATGCGGAGAATAACGCAACTATTCTCCGCATGATTCTTTAGATTCGAGCCAATTTGCAATTCGCGAACCGCGATATCGGATCCACCTTCGCGTGATGATAAACCATGGAAAAATCCCCGGACCATATTGCTCAACTCCTGGACGAGATCTATCGTAAAGAGTCGCGCGCCGTTTTTGCAACGCTGATCCGCTTACTTGGAGACTTTGACCTCGCCGAAGATGCATTGCATGATGCATTCAAGACCGCCCTTGAAGAGTGGACGGAAGGTAGTATTCCCTCGAACCCGAAGGCGTGGCTTGTTTCCACTGGCCGGTTCAAGGCAATAGACCGTATCCGGCGGCAATCAAAATTTGATCCGTTGCACGTACAACAGGTCCACCAAATAGAAGCCGGCACTGCGGACCCTTCGGGGCAGATTGATAAAGAGATCGAAGATGACGTGCTCCGGCTGATCTTCACCTGCTGCCACCCCGCACTGTCACTCGATACGCGCACAGCCCTGACGTTGCGTGAGGTTTGCAACCTGACTACCGAAGAGATTGCCAGGGCGTTTCTTGCAACGCCAACGACTATTGCGCAGCGAATCGTCCGGGGCAAGGGCAAAATCCGGGAGACAAAAATACCTTTCGAAGTTCCTCAGCAACATGAACTGCCCGACCGGCTTGAGGCGGTGCTCCAGGTCATTTACCTTGTATTCAACGAGGGCTATTATGCCTCGTCCGGTGAATCGGTAACCCGGGTTGGATTGTCAAGCGAAGCGATTCGACTCGGGCGTCTGCTATACAATTTGCTGCCTCATTCCGAAGTTACCGGACTGCTCGGCCTCATGCTGCTACACGAATCCCGACGGTCCGCGCGTACCACGCCTGCGGGAGACCTTATTGTTTTGGAAGACCAGGACCGCTCGCGCTGGGATCGCGACATGATCGAAGAGGGATTGTCGCTTGTAGAGCTGGCATTTTCATCCAAACCGCCAGGCCCATATACCCTGCAGGCAGGCATCGCCGCGCTGCATGCGGAAGCGAACAGTCCCGAAGCCACGGATTGGGCACAGATCGCCGGGCTTTACACACTGTTGCTGCGTATAAACCCCTCTCCCGTTATTGAGTTAAACCGCGCGGTCGCGATAGCCATGAGCGATGGCCCTGAAGCCGGATTGCGCCAGATCGATGCGATCCTTGCGCGCGGGGAATTAAAAGATTATCACCTGGCTTACTCGGCACGGGCAGAGCTGTGCCGGAAAACCGGCCGGACAACTGAAGCCCGGACATCCTGGGAACGAGCCCTTAGCCTTGCGCAACAAGACCCGGAACGGCGATTCATTGAACGAAAGCTCCGGGAACTGGAAGCCTAATGCCCTGTGTAAAAAAAAAATTAATATTCTTTGTCGATTTCGTCGTCGGTTGTTCGACTACCTGGTGAACGCATAAACAATCTATTTTAAGAAACCTAAAAACAACAACTGACATGAGAAAATTAATAATGTGGAACATCATCACGCTCGACGGCTATTTTGAGGGCGAAAAAAACTGGGATCTGTCCTTTCACAATACAGTTTGGGGGCCAGAGCTTGAAAAACTTAGTCTTGAGCAGCTGCATTCAGCTGATTATCTTGTTTTCGGCAGGGTAACTTATGAAGGGATGGCGGCGTACTGGAAAAACGCCAAAAATGAAAATTCCGAAATTGCCAAACTAATGAACAGCATTCCAAAATTTGTCTTTTCCAGAACATTGAAGGAAGTTGACTGGAACAATTCGACCCTGATCAAGGAGAATGCTTCAGCAGAGATCTCGAGACTGAAAGCGCAGGGAAGCGGAGATATGTATTTGTTCGGGAGTGCGGACCTTTCCAGGACGTTTATCAACGATGACCTTTTTGACGAATATCGCATTGGAATTGCACCGGTTATTTTGGGCAGCGGCCAGCCTCTGTTCAAGCAGGGAACATCTTCCAGGAATTTATCCGTTGTTTCCACACAAGAGCTTTCGAGTGGAGGCACCATTCTGAAACTTGCAAGAAAATCTTGAAACAAGTATTGAAAAAAAAGCTTAAATCGACATGACAGGAAACAAAAAGACCGTGGAGAAATACATGGAAGGATTCCGCAGAAGTGACCATCAAATGATCCTTGATTGCCTTACCGATGATGTGGTCTGGAAAATGCCCGGCGTCTATACACACCGTGGAAAAGAAGAGTTCGACAAAGAAATCGAAAATGAGAATTTTGCAGGCAGCCCGACAATCCAGGTCAAAAGGCTCGTCGAAGAAAATGACATTGTCATCGCAGAAGGGGCTGTTCAGGGCAAGATGAAAAATGGAAACTTTCTTGACGCGGTATTTTGCGACGTCTTTGAAATGACCGGCGGAAAGATCAGGAGTCTTACCACTTATCTAATGACTTTAAATACTTCGATCAAGTTTGAGTGAACGAGATGGTGAACTATTAGTGTCCGGGGCAAATTTCCGATGGAGGGTGGGGTGCCACGACTTAGTCGTCGCTTGCGATTGAGTTCGTGATTGGCCTCCGAGGCCGGCCGGGCCACGCATACACGTTTCCGCGCTGCACCATACCCGCGCTACTTGTCCCGATACCTCGGGATGCCACTGCCAGGCCAAAGGTATGCTGATGCGCTTCAACGTGTACGCTGTAAGAAAATGCACGCAGCGATTTAGGTCGGTAGTTTCGTAGATGATTGTGTGAGCCGCCTCCCTTTAGCGCGTATTTATTTATGGCCTGTATAACACCGGAATCGAAGTTTTTGGCAACGTTTGGATTTTCCGCGACACCAATAATACTAAACCAGAAAATTTATTAATAAACTAAAACGATCATTATGAAATACATTTGTCTTGGATACATTAACGAGAAGGCGTGGGAATCAGCAACCCAGGAAGAGCAACAGGCCATGATGGATCAGTGCTTCGCCTACGATGACGAGATGAAAAAAAACGGACACCTGGTCGGTGGCGAAGGATTACAGGCGTCTCAAAATGCCACCACCTTGAGATGGCGTAATGGCAAAGTATCCGTCACCGACGGTCCGTTCGCCGAGACAAAGGAACAGATCGGCGGGATCATGATCCTTGAAGCCACCGACCTCAATCACGCCATCCGCCTGCTCTCAAACCACCCTTCAATGAGGCTCCTGCGCGAGAGGGGCTGTTGGGAAATCCGGCCAGCGATCGACCTGAACGCAATGATTGAAGAGAGTGAGCGGCGAAGGAATGCATAGGTGGCCGATTTTAATATTTCCAAAGAAGCTGGCGCATTAGTAGCGCGTCCATTTCAGATTTTGACAGTGGATCACGTCACAGGTCTGGTCTGGTTCAGGATCCGATAGCGGACGCGTTGCCCACCTTTGTACGATAGTTGGTATACACGTTCAACGCCCACATAAGCTGGGTGAATGACAGCAAGAGGTACCCTGCCATTGTAAACATATCGAGCACGATATAATTGCGGTAGTAAAACATGAAAAGAACTCCGGAAGTAAAAATGACCAATGCCGCAAAAATGCTGAAGTATGCTCCTCGATCGCAAGTTTCTTTAAGTCGTTACGGCAATATTTCCTTTCCATTTGTATGATTGAGATTACTTGGATCTAGTCAGAATAAAATCATTGCGGGCCTTACTTAAACTTTGAACGCCTTAGCCATCGCATTCCTCTCCGATTTAGGTATCCCAACTTTTTCTGCAATGGACTCCCATTCAGAAACCCCGGACAGAATAATACTGACAATTTCAGTTGCCTTTTCATCAGAAACTCTGAAGTACTCGGCTACTTCCAACGCAAGGTCTATTGACAAGGCGTTTTCGGTTGCTGAAATGTTTAAGCTAAGCCCCGTGCCGGTCGGCACAGGGTTAATATCATATGCAGGGGAAAGTGTCCACCCTTTTTCAGTCAAAAGGAATCCATGATTTCGCAAATGATCATCCGTATTACTGATCGAGATATAAAAAACAATCCTTCTCCACAACTCTTCAAGGTCAGCATCGGGACTCGCACCGTGTTGCATTATAAACTCCGCTAAATCCAAATAGCTTACGCCTGACGAATAATTTGTTCCATCCGCATGTCCAAGCAATGTCATCGCCGAGGCGAAGTGTATGCGATCGCCGTCCGGGGTCCGGTCAAACCGTTTTGTTAAAAACGTGTGCTTCTTACTGTAAAATTTGCCGGTAACTGATTCTGGTACATTAATGCCTACAGTTCCTGCCAGATCATGAGCCACTTTTTCCCAACCTCCTATGTCCCGATCATCTTGCAGGCTGGGAAACTTTGCAATCCACAATTCTCCATGATCGTCCAACACGCTGGCCTTCGGGCGCGCGCCTCCAAGAGAAGATCCTGGGGTGAGCAGCAGATTTATCCATTTTAGATTTTCTGCATCAGCTCCCCTATCCTCTTCTAACTTCAGACTTGCATGCTCAAGTTCACGAATTGAAGTCCAGGGTGGAGTTGCCATGTTTGTGTTACTCTTTAGGAATGGCCCATCGAGCGAATCTTTAAATCTAAGAGCGCCCATACGATGACCATCATAAACTCCCAGAAGATAGTCTGTTTCAAAAAGATTCTTCGGTTGTCGTCCTTCGCTTCGTGCTATTGCAGCTTCACGTTTGTCCATCAATGATCTGCCCCAACGGTCGGGTGATGAATCGAGGAAAACTCCAAAATTTGGTTTTTCATCATTGAGATATTGTATACCGCTAAAAAAACCCAAATCGGGGTCGAGCGCCTGCGAGCTTCGCGATCTTAGCCAGGCATCGTCATACTCGAACGAAAATATTTCCTTTCCGCGAAGAAGCGTTGAATGAAGCAAACCCATCAAGGTCGGCTGCCCAAGACCAACCCAGTCGGCATAAACATATATCGTTCTATGTGCACCTTTCTTAGCCATTTTTATTGGAGGTTTTTGGCGCCCGTTCTTTCACTATGAGTTCGGCATCCTGAAGTTTTCTTCCTAACGGGTCGTCCCCTGCCAGTTTCAATAAATCTTTTTCAAGGCCCAGAACAAAGAGGACTTGGGCGTAAGCGGCGATAGCTACCCCTCCCGCTCCTTTTTCAATACTCCAAAGGGTGGGTCTGCTGATATTTGCACGCTCGGCAACCTGTTCAGCACTGAGCTTTCTTCTAAGCCGGGCCAGTTTGATATTCTCACCTACCTGAACGAGCACCTTTTCCATTTTGGGCAGCAGGGTGATTTTTCTTGTCCTCATAATGTTAATT
>DASPNN010000318.1:0-3097 GCA_035626495.1 Chryseosolibacter sp. | reverse complement strand
TACGGCTGCGATTTAACCATGGTAGAAGAAAAGAGTCTGAATTTTTTAGAAGAGATCATCGAAAATGATCTCAAGGCGGGCAAATACAAAACCATTATTACCCGTTTCCCCCCTGAGCCCAATGGCTATCTGCATATGGGCCACGCGAAAAGCATTTGTCTCAACTTCGGTCTTGCGAACAGGTACGGCGGCTACACAAACCTGCGCTTTGATGACACGAACCCTGTGACCGAGGAAACCGAGTACGTCGAAAGCATCAAGCACGATGTACAATGGCTCGGGTTTCAATGGAAAAACGAACTTTATGCGTCGGACTACTTCGAGGAACTTTATCAATTCGCCTTGAAGCTTGTTCGCAAGGGCCTCGCTTACGTCGACGACAGCAGCAGTGACGAGATTGCTGCTCAGAAAGGAACCCCTACGGTTGCTGGCACCAACAGCCCGTATCGCAGCCGTAGTATCGAAGAAAACCTCACACTGTTTGAGGGGATGAAAAATGGAAAATACCGCGACGGTGAAAAAGTGCTGCGCGCAAAGATCGACATGTCGCACCTCAATATGCATATGCGTGACCCGATTATCTATCGAATCAAGCATGCGCACCACCACCGCACGGGCGACACCTGGTGTATTTACCCCATGTACGACTTCGCGCACGGTCAAAGCGACGCGATTGAGAACGTGACCCATAGTATCTGTACGCTTGAGTTCATCCCGCATCGTGAACTCTACGACTGGTTTATCGAGAAGCTCGAGATTTATCCCTCACGCCAGTATGAATTTGCCCGGTTGAACATGACCTATACAGTGATGAGCAAACGGAAACTTCTTCAGCTCGTCAGCGAGAAACATGTGCGCGGATGGGACGATCCCCGGATGCCGACGCTCAGTGGCGTGCGGCGTCGTGGATATACCCCCGAAAGCATCCGCGACTTTTGTGAAAAGATCGGCGTGGCAAAACGGGAAAACCTGATCGATGTCGGGCTGCTGGAATTCTGCGTGCGCGAGCATCTCAATAAAATTGCATTGCGGCGGATGGTGGTCTTCGATCCGCTGAAGATCGTCATCACAAACTACGAGGACGGAAAAACCGAAATGCTGCAAGGCGAAAACAATCCCGAAGAAGAGAACAGTAGTTTCCGTGAGCTGCCATTTTCAAGGGAGCTTTACATTGAACGCGATGACTTCATGGAGAATCCGCCGAAGAAATATTTCCGCCTCTCCCCCGGCCAAATGGTAAGGCTGAAGAACGCTTATATCATCAGGTGCGACCAGGCCATCAAGGACGCGTCCGGGAACATCACTGCCCTGCACTGCACGTACGTTCCAGAAAGTCGCAGCGGCTCGGATACCTCAGGAATCCACGTGAAAGGTACGCTGCATTGGGTCAGCGCCGCGCATGCGATCAAAGTTGAAGCACGTATCTACGACCGGCTTTTCAAGGTGGAAGATCTTGCCGATGCCGAAGGCGACTTCAAAGACTATATCAATCCCAGTTCTCTGAGCATCATACAGGCATATGCTGAGCCCGCGCTGCGAGATGCAAAACCGGACGAGCGGTTTCAGTTTCTGCGAACAGGGTACTTTTGCCTCGATCCCGACTCGTCCGCCGACCGCCTGGTGTTCAACCGCACGGTGACCCTGCGCGATATGTGGGCGAAGGAAGCTAAGAAGGCGTGAATTTCGGCCACACGAATTCCGACTAACGAAGCAATGACTTCTAGCGGTTAATGTTCCCGGATTGATTTTTCACTTCTACATTTCGTGCTTCATCGACGGGTAGGCGCTGGCTTGCGAGCAAGATCCGTCTTTTCCTCTTGTACAATGTCTGAAGAAATGTTTCCGGCGGCGGCTTGGCCAGGGAATCCGCCTGGATGAGCGAGTCCCTTGCATAAACTGTTCGCTCTATTTGTTGCCATAGATTTTCATTAATCTCGTAAAGGTCGCAGTCCATTTCTCGCCGGAGGCTATTTGGCAGCGACGGGAACCTGGCCAGAGAGATCTGTTTGTAATTTTCGTCTTCGTTAATGTGTTTCAAAAAATAGGCAGCCATGGGAAGCGCAGAATTGGATCCCTGACCGAGGAGCGTTGATCTGAACCGGATTCGTGGATCATCCGCCCCCACCCATGTTCCGATCACCAGACGCGGTGTCATCGCCATGAACCACCCATCGGCGTTCGACTGCGTGGTACCTGTCTTGCCTGCAACGTCGTTGTAGATACCGTAACGCCAGCGCAGCCGCGAGGCGGTCCCTTCCAGCACGACCGATTGCAGCATGTGTCTGACCATCATCGCAGTTCTTTCCGACATGGCCCGCTTACCGGAATCGTGCTCCCTGAAATTTTCGAATTTATTACCCTGACGATCGATGATCCTGGAAATGAAAAATGGATAGCTGGTCACCCCTTCGTTGGCGAGGCACGCATACACCGCAGTCATCTCGAACAACGACACAGCGGAGGAGCCGAGGGCGATCGAGGGCACATCGGGTATCTCGCTGTGTATACCCATGTTGCGCGCAAGCTGAATGGTATTGTCAATGCCCGCGCGGTTGATCAGCTTTACGGACACAGTGTTCACTGAATATGTCAACGCTCCGCGCATGGAGTATTCCACCTGGTAATCGTATTGCATATTCCTCGGAGTCCACAGAGCACCTTCCTCGTCGATGTAGGTCTCCTGGCCAGCAGGGATCAGCTCACACGGCTCCACGCCCTGCTCCAGGGCGGCAGCGTAGACAACAGGCTTGAAGATGGACCCAACCTGCCTTTTGGTGGTGACTTTTACGTGGTCGTATTGGAAAAAATCATAATCAATTCCGCCGACCCAGGCGCGGACCTCTCCGGTCACCGGGTCCATCGCCAGGAACCCGGCATTCAAGTATTGCAAATGATGCTTGATAGAGTCGATGGGGCTGACCTTTGCTTCCTTTGGGCCATCCCATGTAAAGAGCCGGGTGTGAACGGGTTTCGACATCTCTTTCACGATCTCGTCCTCCGACAGGTTTTGGGCCTTCAGACTCTTATACCGACCGGTGCGCCTGATCGCGTCCCGCACGACGGATTCATCTTTCCAGGGATTGGTTTTTCCCCAATG
>DASPNN010000317.1:0-3578 GCA_035626495.1 Chryseosolibacter sp. | reverse complement strand
TGACCATGGAACTCTTCAGGTACTGCGAACACCTTGGGATACATTTCCTTTTCAGCACACCTAATGCAAAAAGCAAGAAGGGATATCGTCGTCTGGGATGGGATCAAATAGGCACCTTGCCGATCAATATGCGAATTGTCAGACCGCTCGCATTCGCCACAAAGTTCATATTCAGACGCCAGAAAGCCGGCGATCACGGCATGGCGGATCGGTCCATCGTTTCAGATTATCTCAATCGACCCGACTTTTCGCTGCTTATCAACGCAAGTCATTCGCGCCAGCCGGGTAACGCCGTTACCGATCACACACCGGAAACGCTGCGCTGGCGATATGCCGCCGCTCCAGTTGGCAATTACGGAGCATGCGGCATCGAGCGGGAGAACCGCCTGAGATCAGTTTGTTTTTACAGGCTGAAGCAAACGAAAGCGGGGTTGGAGTTGAGGATCGCCGATATTTTTATGCACAACCCGTCCGATGGCGCCGAGTTGTCGAGGCTACTTGCGCGAACGGTCGCCACCCATCAAGTTGACTATGTTACATGCTCGGCTTTCGAACAACTTGAAATTTTTAAGAGCGGTTTTTCGTTACGTAACAGGAAAATCGGGCCATCGGTGACTGGAAGAAGTGTAACTTTACCCGATTTTAATCTTTTTAATAAATTTTCACACTGGAATCCGTCTTTAGGGGACCTTGAACTATTCTGATCATGCTCGGCGGAGTTTTGGTATTATTAGTGACTGGAGTATTCTCCTTCTGGTGGATCGGCCAATTGCAGGCCAAACATCCGTCAATTGACGCCATCATCTTGAAGCGGTTGTATTTTTACCACCTGTTGCTGTTTGCCGGCTATTACTTGTACGGGCAGTTTAATTCCTCTGACTCCCAATATTATTACTTCAAGTTGGTCACAGATTACCGTGGGCCCGATTGGTGGTCCTTTTACGGTACGAGCACCCGGTTCATCGAGTTCGCTGCGTATCCATTCGTCAGGTTCTTTAATTTTTCATACGAAGCGATTATGGCGCTGTGTTCGTTCATTGGTTTCGCCGGCTTTGTGTATCTCTACATCATGTACCGGGAGAATATCCATTTTAAGCATACTTTTTTAGGGTACAACCTGATGACGCTGATCTTTTTCATGCCGACGACACACTTTTTCTCGAACTCGCTCGGGAAGGGATCAGTCATTATTTTCGGTGTCGGATTGTTTTTCTATGCGATCAGCCGGTTTCGGACGAGACTCTTTGCCTTGCTCATCGGCGCCCTCGTAATCTATTATGTGCGACCGCATGTCATGCTGGTCATTATCGTCTCCAGTGCAATTGCTTTCGTCTTCTCGTCAAAGAATGTCTCGATGAGTTGGCGCCTGTTCTTTCTGGCTATATCAGTCGTCGCTTTTTTCTTCATTTACCGAAGCGTGTTTGAAATGGTCGGAATTGACGAAGAGGAGGTTGTTTCTCAGGGACTTGATCTCACGCACCGCGCAACGGAATTAACGAAAGCAACTTCCGGAATAGACATTACCAGCTACGGCTTGCCGCTGCAGGTGTTTACGTTTCTTTACCGCCCGCTTTTTTTTGACGCGCCTGGTTTACTGGGGCTCATCGCATCCTTCGAAAATCTGTTCGTTCTTATTCTGACACTGAAGCTGGTGACTCGTGCATCTGGCATTACATTCATGTTTACAGGTACATTTCTTACTAAAATCGCTTTGCTGAGTTTTTTTACAGTATCAGTTGCGCTCGCGCAAATAGCAGGGAACCTCGGGCTGGCGATGCGACAGAAGAGCCAGGTTATGATGCTTTTCCTCTTTGTCGTGCTCTCATATATGGATTCGGAAAAATATAAGCAATGGATTGCGTTGCGGCGGCGGCGGTTGGAAAAAACACCCCCACAGGCATACGCCGCGGGCACCGATGGACTCAAGCGCGCATGAACGGAATCTTTACCATATCACTGGATTTTGAGTTGCATTGGGGCGGATTTGACAAATGGCCACTCAATTTGCGGCGATACCAAATGTCACCTGATATCCAAAGCGGCCGCGATGCCGATGATGCCTACATCCGTTATTTTCTAAACACGCGTGAGATCATTCCGAGAATGCTGTCGCTGTTTGGCGAATACGAAGTCCACGTTACATGGGCCACGGTCGGAATGCTGTTTCATGAAACGCGCGCAGACCTGCTCGCCAATTTGCCTTCAGCGAGGCCGGCGTACCAGCACTACGCGCTATCTGCCTACCAGTATATAGACCGGGAGGGCATCGGTACGGATGAGGCAGCTGATCCATTCCATTTTGCACCAAGTCTGATCCGCCAGGTAGCGCAAGTTCCGCATCAGGAAATTGGAACACATACATTTGCGCATTACTACTGCAATGAGGCTGGACAGACCGCCCAGCAATTTCGCGCGGATCTTCAGGCCGCAAAGCGTGCCGCCGCGCGATTTGAAAGAAAACTCACCTCACTCGTTTTTCCACGCAATCAGTTTAATGATCAATATTTGAAAGTGTGTTTTGAAGAGGGGATCACTGCCGTGAGGTCAAATCCGCTTGACTGGTTCTGGAACATTCAGAGTACACAGAACGAATCCTGGTGGAAGCGCTTGAACCGTGGAATGGATGCCTACTTCCCGATGGGTCGGAGAAACACCTACAGCCTGCATGATATACACGTGCGCGAAGGTTTTCCCGTCTGCATCCCTGCAAGCCGTCTTTTGCGACCGTATCGTCCGAAGGAAGTGTTCCTCAATCAAATGAAGATTGACCGCGTCCGAAACGAAATGTCGCGCGCTGCCCAACGTGGCGAGGTCTACCATTTATGGTGGCATCCGCACAATTTCGGATACTACCCGCAGGAAAGTCTGGAGGGATTGAAAGCGATCATGACACATTACCAATCTTGCCGCAGCAAATGGGCCATGCGCTCTCTGAATATGGGCGAGCTTGCACATGTGCTTACAACGCGCTCCCGCGCAATACATGTGTGAGCCATCAGATGGTATGCAGGTGTTGGTGGAGTCGTTAAATCCTTCCATATTGGCAACCCGTTTCCAGCGAACCGGATGAAAGACAAACCCCGACTCCTCCGCGTGACAACTGTGCCGATTTCCTTGAAGCTTTTGCTGAAAGGTCAACTTTCATTTTTTGCCAATCAAGGCTTCGATGTGCTTGCGGCCAGTTCCCCGGGCCCCGAGGTTGACGCCTTAGGGCAGCAGGGGGTTGCGCATGCAGCCATCCCGATGACACGAAAAATTACGCCCCTGCGGGATTTGCAGAGTCTCTGGCAACTGGTGCGTCTCATGCACCGCTACAAGCCGGTCATTGTGCACACCCATACACCAAAGGCTGGACTGCTCGGAATGATCGCAGCGTGGATGTGCCGGGTCCCGATACGCTTGCATACTGTGGCCGGCCTGCCGTTGATGGAGGCCGCTGGCCTGAAGAGGCAGGTTCTGCTGGTCACGGAACGTTTGACTTATTTATGCGCCACCCACGTGTATCCGAATTCGCGCGGCCTTCAGGACTTCATAGTAAGCCACATCCGCACCCGTACACCGGTTTCAGTGATTGGGAA
>DASPNN010000316.1:0-2510 GCA_035626495.1 Chryseosolibacter sp. | reverse complement strand
AGCAAGGTCCAGGTCGGCATCTTCCAGAACGATAAAGGGATCGCTGCCACCAAGCTCTAGCACCGTCTTTTTCAAGTTCCGCCCTGCCGATGATGCCACTTGCATGCCGGCTTGCTCACTTCCCGTGAGCGTAACTGCGGCGATGTCTGGGTGATCAATGACCTTCTCAACGTTGCCTGAATCAACTAACAAAGACTGGAACACCCCTTCGGGAAAATCCGCCTCGCGAAAAATATTTTCGATCGCAAGGGAGCAACCACATACGTTCGCCGCATGTTTCAACAATCCGGTGTTGCCAGCCATCAACGCGGGGACAGCAAATCGGAATACCTGCCAGAACGGAAAATTCCAGGGCATGATGGCGAGCACCGGACCGATTGGCTGATAGGTAATAATGCTTTTGGCAGCTTCGGTGCTAACTGGTTGATCTTTGAGAAATTGTTCGCCGTGCTGCGCGTAGAAATCACAGGCGTTTGCACACTTTTCAACTTCAGCGGAAGCCTCGGCCACAACCTTTCCCATCTCCTGCGCGATTAGCAGCGCTAAACGGTCCTTGTCAGAGCGCAATAACTGGCCAGCACGATGCAAGCGTTCTGCGCGGCGGCCGAAGGGCTCGCGTTTCCATGAGCGGTAGCTCGCTGCCGCGCGGCTGATCTTATCAGCGATTGCCGGCGCATCGTCGCCCGGATATTCTCTAAGAACACGCTGATCGAACGGGTTAATGGACTTGAACATTGCCAATCTTCGTTGGTGTTAGACGAATTTGAGAAAAAACGCCGTAATGTTCCGTATGAAAAAGCAAAAAGGGGCCGTAGCCCCTCTTGATTTCGATATTTGCGGATCAACCGATGGTGACGCGCTTGAACTCCGCCACAGTGAGTCCTTTTGAAACACTGTCGAGGTATTGCGCGACTGTTTTCGAATTATCTTTGACAAACGCCTGGTGCAGCAATGTATTCTCCTTAAAAAATTTCTGCAGCTTGCCCTGGGCGATTTTCTCTACCATGTTTTCGGGCTTGCCTTCCGCGAGGATCTGTGCCTTTGCAATTTCGAGTTCCTTTTCGATCAATGACTTGTCAACTGATTTTTCATCTACCGAAACAGGATTCATTGCCGCGATCTGCATTCCAACGTCTTTACCGGCGTCGGTGACGTCTTTGCCATTGACACCCTTCAGGGATACGAGGACACCAAGCTTTGATCCGGCGTGGATGTAAGGGACGACCGCTTCGCCTTTCATGCGGATGTATTCGCTGACTTCGATCTTCTCGCCGATCTTTCCGACCAGTTCGATGATCTTTTCATTGAGTGTCAGCTCGCCGGCGCGAAGATTGAGCAAGCTTTCCTTGTCAGCAGGTTTCTCACTAAAAGCCGTGTCGGCGATCAGCTTTCCGAGCTTCTGGAACTCTTCATTTTTCGCAACAAAATCAGTTTCACAGTTCAGGGCGATGAGGATACCTTCCTTTTTGTCGTCGCTGACTTTGACAAATACTGAACCTTCCTTTGCGTCGCGATCGGAACGGGAGGCTGAAACTTTCTGTCCTTTTTTCCTCAATATTTCAACTGCCTTTTCATAATCTCCACCGGCTTCGGTAAGGGCTTTTTTACAATCCATCATACCGGCGCCAGTCATTTGGCGGAGTTTGTTGACATCTTGTGCTGAGATTGCTGACATAAATTGTTTTAGATTAAGTTTTATTTGCCGCACCTGGGTGCAACGTCTGTTTTACATTTAGCGACCGAATGGTCTTAAAAAACTAAACACCGGCATGGGGCCGATGTTCAGTGCATTATCTTTAATATAAGGATAACTTATCTGGTGCCCACCGGCTCCCGACAGCTATCGGAAGCTTATGAATTTGCTTGTTCGACGGTCTCGTCAACCTTTCTTTTCTCTTCCTCATCCTTTTTTTGAGCGGCCTCTTCCTTGTCTTTCTTTCTTTCCATCAGACCCTCTTCGATTACTTTTCCGATGTGCCTGGTCAATATGGAAATTGATTTGAAAGCATCATCGTTCGAAGGAATCGGGAAATCGACGCCAGAAGGATCCGAGTTTGTATCCACCAGGGCGAAGACGGGAATATTCAGTTTTTGAGCTTCGGTCACCGCAATGTGCTCACGCTTTACATCGATCACAAAAAGCGCCGCCGGGAGTCTGTTCAGGTCTGCGATACCACCGAGGAGTTTTTCAAGTTTTGCTTTTTCGCGTGTAATCATCAGGCGCTCGCGCTTCGCCAGGTTTGTAAAAGCTTCATCTTTCATAAGCTTTTCGATCTGCGAAAGCTTTTTCAGCGATTTACGGATCGTGGCGAAGTTGGTAAGCATACCACCGAGCCAACGCTCAGTAACGAAAGGCATGTTCAGCCTTTTTGCTTCTTCGGTGACGATGTCTTTCGCCTGCTTCTTCGTTGCTACAAACATGATCTTGCGACCAGAGCGAACAATATTCTTCAGTGCGAATGAAGCCTCCTCAATGCAGGCAAGCGTCTTGTTCAGATCGATGATGTGGA
>DASPNN010000315.1:0-6895 GCA_035626495.1 Chryseosolibacter sp. | reverse complement strand
CAGCACACCTTTTTTTTCGAAGCAGAAAATCAGCCGGACATCAAAGTGCTTTCCAAGGGCAACCGCGAGAACGGATGCGATGGTGTCTGCGTTGGTATTCAACATCGTTCCATCCCCATGGGTCAGCGGCGCGATTACGGGAACCGTATTCTGCCGCAGCAAAAAATACATCAGGCTTGAGTTCACACTATCAGGCCGGATATCCCCGACAAATCCATAGTCGATGTCCTTGACTGGCCTGCGGGTTGCTTTGATCAAATTACCGTCTGCGCCTGTAAGCCCGATCGCATTGCAGCCGAGCTGTTGCAGCTGCGCGACCAATTGCTTATTCACCAAACCCCCATAGACCATGGTCACCAGGTCGAGTGTTTCTGAATCGGTGATGCGGCGCCCGTTTACGTAATTGGCTTCGATCCCGAGTTGTTCACCCAGTTTGGTCGCAATTTTCCCACCCCCGTGAACGAGCACCTTGGGTTGCTTGATGGCGGCAAAGTCCTCCAGAAATTTTCGGAGCGCGTCCGGATTGTCGAGGACGTTTCCGCCGATCTTAACGATAAAAAGTTTGTTCATATCTCCTGCCTCAAATTAAGTTCGTGAATGCGCGAGCAGTTCGCTGAGCACGGCCGGGGCGGCCCACACCCGGTTGGAAGCCTGCTGTGTGACGATGCTGCTGAAACCATCAAGCACTTCATCACCCAATTCCACGTTACGCCGCACGGGCAGACAATGCATGACCTTTGCGTGATTTGTCAATAATAATTTCTCACTGGTCAGCATCCACTCCGGATCGTTGCAATAAATGCGACCATAGTCGTGGTAAGTGCTCCAGTTTTTCACGTAGACAAAATCAGCATTCTTCAAGGCGTAGTCCTGGTCGTGTGTGATGGAGGCGCCTTTCGTAAAATGCGGGTCAAGCTCGTAATCTTCCGGATGCGTGATGACAAAATCGGCATGGCCCCAGGTGTTGATCCACTGCGAAAAACTGTTGGCCACACATTGCGGCAACGCCTTTACGTGTGGAGCCCATGTCAGGACAATCTTTGGTCGTCTTTTTTCCTTGAACGTTTCGGTGATGGTGATAATATCGGTCAGACTTTGCAGCGGGTGCAGGGTTGCACTTTCCAGGCTGAGTATCGGCACTCCGGCATATTTGATGAATTGCTGAATGTATAGCTCGCTGTAATCGTCGGCTTTGTTTTGCAGGGAAGGGAACGTACGTATGCCAAGGATGTCAAAGTATTTTCCAAGAATCGGCGCAGCATCTTTCACGTGCTCGACCGTGCTTCCGCTCATGATCGCCTCGTCTTCAAACTCAAGCGACCATCCTTCCTGGCCGACATTAAACACGATCGACTCCATGCCCAGGTTGGCGGCCGCGATCTGCGTGCTCAACCGCGTGCGCATGCTCGGGTTCAAAAATAACAGGCCGATTCGCTTGTCTTTGCCTAAATCGCGATCGCGAAAGGGATCGGATTTATACGAAAGCGCTTTGTGGACAAGCGTGTTGATGTCGGGAGCATCGTTTACAGAAATGAAATTTTTCATTTTAATTCTTCTTTCAAGGCGGTTAGAAAAATTGTTGCTTCTTCTATCGAAAGGGCCAATGAAGGCAGCAGACGGATCGAGTTGGGTTTTGCTTCACCGGTAAAAATGTGGTGTTTGAACAGCAGGTTATTCCGGACGCCTTTCAGCTCCTCCGGCAGATCGATCCCGATCATGAGTCCCCTACCCCGGAGTCCTGTCACTTTGGGGAGCTTTTTTAGTTCCTCCATCAGGTAATTACCCACCGTTGTGGCGTTGTGGAGCAGACCTTCCTTGTCGATTACCTCCAGCACTGCCAGGCCAGCCACCGACGCGAGATAATTTCCCCCAAAAGTTGTTCCCAACATACCGCTCCACGGCTTGATATCCGGATGAATCAGCAGTCCCCCGATCGGAAAACCGTTGCCCATACCTTTGGCCGTTGTTATCAGGTGCGACCTGATGCCTGAAAACCGGTGCGCAAAAAATCTCCCCGTTCTTCCGTATCCTGACTGTATTTCGTCCAGGATCAGCAGCGAACCGTTCGCCTCACAACGCGCGTACAGAAAACGGAGGAACTCGTCATCAGGGAGATGAATTCCACCCACCCCCTGAATGCCTTCTATAATGACTGCGGACACGTCGCCGTCCATGATGTTATTGAACGCCGCTTGGTCGTTCATCGGCGCGAACACGACCTCATGGCAGGCATTAAACGGTGCCACGATCTTTGGATTGTCTGTCGCGGCGACCGCCCCGGAAGTCCGGCCGTGAAATGCCTTGCGGAACGCAATGATCTTTTTCCTGCCCGTGACAAACGAGGCAAGCTTGAGCGCATTTTCATTTGCCTCCGCTCCGGAATTGCACAGAAACAATTGATAGTCCGGGTAATCCGACATAGCGCCGAGCTTTTCCGCAAATTCGCCCTGCAACTTATTCTGGACACTGTTCGAATAAAATGCGATTCGGTTGAGCTGCTCGGTCAAACGATTGACATAGTGTGGGTGTGAATGTCCGATAGAAATCACGGCATGGCCGCCGTAGAGGTCCAGATACTTCTTTCCGTGATCGTCCCACAGCCAGGAGCCCCTTGCTTTAACTGGCGTGATGTCGAAGAGCGGGTAAACGTCGAATAGTTTCATTTTTTATCAATGCACACGAAGTTGGATTCGCCGTGGCGGTATTTGTTGGTTGAGATATTCTTAAGTTTTATGTTTCTAATTATAGTACGGCGTTTGGGGTTGGTTTTAAATCGCGTGGCGATCCATGTCGGCCAATCCAAAGGCAACGAGCCAGGAAGCGTAAACTTGTGATTAGAAAACAATCCCCTTCAGTCGCAAGCCTTCGGTTTGTTCCAATCCAAACATCAGGTTCATGTTGTGCACGGCCTGGCCGGAAGCGCCTTTCACGAGGTTGTCGATGGCGCTGTGGACCACTACTTTTTCACCTTCCCGTTCGAGTCCGATAACGCACTTGTTCGTGTTGACCACCTGTTTGAGGTCTACCGTTTCGTCAGAGACAAATGTAAATGCATGTCCTTTATAAAACTCGCGATAGAGCGTCTTTAATTCCTCAATCGATTTATCTGTCGTGATGAGCGAGCTGACGAAAATCCCGCGTGTAAAATCGCCGCGCCACGGTATGAAGTTCAGCTTTCCTGCGAAGGAGGGCTGCAATTGTTTCAAGGACCTGTTGATCTCTTTCAGGTGCTGGTGCGTGAGCGTTTTGTAGGCGGAGATATTATTCGCGCGCCACGTAAAATGGGTCGTATCCTGGAGCTTTTGCCCTGCACCGGTCGAACCCGTGATGCCCGTGGTGAAGACTTCTTCGAGCAAGCCTGCCTTCGCCAGAGGGAGCAAGCCAAGCTCTATGGCGGTCGCAAAGCAACCGGGATTCGCGATGTTTCTTGCTGCCCGGATTTGTGCCAGGTTAAGTTCGGGAAGTCCGTACACAAATTCGCGATCCGGCAAAGAATCGCCCAGCCGAAAATCGTGACTCAGGTCGATCACACGGACGGAGGCATCGAGTGGGTTCTCTTGCAGGAATTTCTTGCTTTCACCGTGACCCAGGCACAGGAAGATCACGTCCGCGATTTGATCCAGTGCCCCGGTGAACCGAAGGTCTGTTTCGCCGATGAGATCGGCATGTACCGAGTGAAGCGGGTTGCCGGCATTGCTCCTGCTGTGGACAAACACCAGTTCAACGGAGGGGTGGTTTAGTAATATGCGTATGGTTTCCCCACCCGTATAGCCAGCGCCACCCGCAATACCTGCCCTGATTTTTTTTTCAGCCATTTCTAAATTAATTCTTTAAAACATTACCGGCCGTTGTCGACAGACTCCGTTACCTGGTTATAGATCATAGTCTGGTTGCCGAATATTTTCGAGAATCCCTTCACATCGTCGCCACTCCAGCCCAGGTTCATCTCACCATACTTTCCGAATTTGGACGACATCAGGTCATACGGTGACTCAATGCCGAGGACCTGAAAACGGTATGGATGCAATTCCACATGCACATCCCCCGTCACATGTTCCTGCGTGCTGATCAGGTATGATTCGATGTCGCGCATCACAGGGTCGAGGTATTGTCCTTCGTGTAACCAGTTGCCATAAAATTGGGCAAGCTGATCCTTCCAGGATAATTGCCATTTTGTGAGCACATGCTTTTCAAGGGCGTGATGGGATTTGATGATTACCATCGGCGCGGCGGCTTCGAAGCCCACGCGTCCTTTGATCCCGATGATCGTGTCACCGACATGAATATCGCGTCCGACGCCAAAAGGGCCGGCGATGGATTGCAGGTGCTGAATGGCCTCCGTCGGATGTCCGAATTTTTTATCATTGATTTTTGTGAGCTCGCCTTTGTCGAATGACAGCTTAACCGTTTCACGGTCATGCCGGGTAACCTGGGTGGGCCAGGCTTCTTCCGGCAGCATACCCAGCGACTTGAGCGTTTCTTTTCCTCCGACGGAAGTTCCCCATATGCCCTTATTAATAGAATACATGGCTTTTTGGAAGTTCATGTCGACGCCCTTTGACTGGAGGTAGCTGATCTCCTGTTCGCGAGACAATCTCATTTCGCGAATCGGTGTGATGATCTCTATACCAGGAACCAGGATGTTGAGGATCATATCGAACCGAACCTGATCGTTCCCAGCCCCGGTGCTGCCGTGCGCGACCGCATCCGCCTTCAATGCGCGCGCATAATTGGCCGTGGCGAGCGCCTGCGACATACGCTCGGCGCTTACACTGAGGGGATAGGTGTTGTTTTTCAGCACATTGCCGTAGACCAGGAAGCGGATTACCTTGTCATAGTAGTTTTTTGTCTCGTCTACAGTCTTATGCGAGGCGACGCCCAGACTCTTTGCCCGTGTTTCAATAGCCTGGATCTCGGCAGGGTCGAAACCGCCGGTATTTACCGTCAGGGTGTGGACTTCATAACCTTTTTCTTCGCTGAGGTATTTTACGCAGTAGGATGTATCCAATCCTCCGCTGAAAGCAAGAACTACTTTTTTCTTCATTGACAAATTTAAGAATGTATTTTAAGTCCCTCTCCGAAGAGAGGGACAGGTGAGATCACCAGAAAAAGAAAAAACTCAGGATGGATCTTTTTCTTTCGGCGCTGCTGCCATCATCGTCCTTCTTGCGAAAGGATTTCAACAGCACAAATTGCTTGAACCGTGTCCATCGCTCAAAGAGCGTGAGGTTGCCTGCGAAAACGCGGTGCCGGTGCTTTACCAGCTGGCCTTCCGGCGTGACAACCGTGGCGGTTGTTTTTTTCACCGGCGGAAGGGGCATATTGAGCTTCTTGGCGGCTTCTTCAGGATCAAACAACATCGCTGTACACAGGCAGTTCTTCCTGCCCTTGCTCATGAGGATGTCGTAGTTGATACAACTCTTGCAGCCTTTCCAGAATTCCTCGTCTGTTGTCAACTCTGAGTAGGTCACCGGTTCATAACCCAGGTCGGAATTGATCTTCATCACTGCCAGGCCGGTGGTAAGGCCGAAAATTTTCGCCTGCGGATATTTTTGCCGTGAAAGCTCGAATATCTTGTGCTTGATCTCGGTTGCGACCCCGGTTTTGCGGAATGCCGGCGAAACGATCAGGCCGGAGTTTGCCACGTACTTTTCATGCTGCCATGCTTCAATGTAGCAAAAGCCCACCCAGGTACCGTCTGTTGTGACGGCAATGACTGCCTTCCCCTCTTCCATCTTCTGGATGATATACTCAGGAGAACGCTTGGCGATTCCGGTGCCGCGCGCTTTGGCAGATTCCTCCATCTCTGTGGTTATGGTCTCTGCGTATTTTTTGTCGTCAGACGTTGCAAGTCTGACAATGATATGTTGGTTTTCCAATGTCGTAAATGCGATAAAATGAAAGATGAAAATTAGTATGCCACAAAGCATACGCAGCATAATGTCCCGGACATTACGCTGTGGTCAACGGAATGTTGAGGGATATCAAATGCGCGCACAGCGTGCGGGTCGGGGTCGCCTGGTCACCGTGCAGGCTGAAGCGAAGAACTGGACAGTCCTCTCGGAGTGGTAAGCAGCCATGGCTGCTGTAAAGATGGTGAACAATGTTTTCAATTTCTTTCTTAGTGGTTTAAGTGAAACTTTAGATGAAAATCATTCAGTTTGTTTTTATAGTTCAACACACAATTATGCAAAATTAAACGCAAATTCTTTTATAAATACAACTCCAATACGAAGAAATTGAAAAAATAGTTCTGCTAACGAAAGTTCGTCACCGCGCGGTCGAACGCTGAGGCGTGCTCACAAGGTCAAGCGAACGTGTGCGGAGCCAGTGCGTCTCATGTCGGCTAGAAGAGATCTGCTCTCTGCGCTCCGCCAGCCGGCGAAAACGGATCGGTGCCAGGAGACTGGTGGTGTTCGCACTGCTCAATGCGTGAGACGGCACGCGAAGGGCAGGGCGTTCGGCAGTCAGCAGCCATCGAAGGAAAGGTAGCTGTCAATTCTTGCGCTCAGGATCGGCGCGCACCCGTGGCGGTCAGGCATTTTCACGGAGACACGCTATTCGAAAGACAAGTAATTGTAAGTTGTCCTACAGGTAGGCCCAATTAAAAATCAGGACACGGAATCACGAGCTTGTCTGGCGGTGGTTTACGCGGGTTGCGCATCGGCCAGGTATATACCAGGCTGAATTCGTGCGCCCCTCCGCTGCCAGGGCCGAGCTTGGAGATCGTGTAGTCGAAGCTATAGCCGATGTTGATGGCATCCTTGGCACCAAGCTTGACAAAACCGAGAAGCAAAACCAGCGATTCGTTGTTGACAAAACCATCGACCTGTTTGAAGGGCACGCCGCGATACCAAGTTCCCAGGACGAGTGGCTCGAATGTGAAATACAGTCC
>DASPNN010000314.1:0-5350 GCA_035626495.1 Chryseosolibacter sp. | reverse complement strand
TTCGAAAAGTTCACCCCGTTGGCGATGGCCACATAGTTTAGCAAATCCTCCGTGTTCTTCTGGAATACTTCCACCGAACCGGTGATCCTATCTTCCAGAAATCCAAAATCGACACCGACGTTATAAGTAGCCGATTCCTCCCATTTGATGTTCGCATCGTAAGCCTCGGGCCGTTGCGTTGTATAGAATGTATTTCCCAACTGATACTGCGCACGTTCGTTTGAGGCGCGGTACACCGCCAGGTAGGGATAGTACTGGTTCGGGATATCCTGTTGCCCGGTCACCCCGTATCCGACCCGCAATTTCAGATCAGAGACCGTCCGTGCATTGGTCAGGAAAGGCTCGTCCTTGATCCGCCACGCAAGCGCCACGGATGGGAACAACCCCCAACGGTTCTCTTCCGAAAAACGTGAAGAACCATCATTTCGCAAGGTGGCCGTCAGCAAATACTTGCCATTGAATGTGTAATTCAGACGACCAAAGAACGAAACAAGGTAGTTCTCATTCTTGTATTGTGAAGTGATTTCGCTGATCTCGTTTGCATCCGTGTTTTCTCCTTCACGATAGAAATGCTGCCACCCGTACCCCGCGGTGGCATCCACCTTGTGAGAACCGGACTCTTTGGTGTAATTGAAATACAAGTCCAGGAGCTCCGACTGGTTCTTGCCGGAATAGGTGTTGTCCCTGCCCACCAATGTCCCATTGTTATGGATGAATCCGGATTCCAGCGGAGCGCGGTTGAAGCCATCGCTGGTCGTCTGATCAAGACCGAGGTTGAGGTTCACGCGAATCTCTTTCATAAACGGAAGCCTGTATTCAGCTTGCGCGTTGGTAATAATCCGGCGGGCGGTTCCCTGGTTATTGGTTTGCTCCAGCATAGCGACGGGATTGGCATTCCCGTTCGTTACCCCATGCCCAAGCCAGCTGAAATATCCACCGTATTCGTCGTCACCGGTCCGTACCGGTTGGGTAGGGTCAAAAGAAACCGCATTACCAACAGCTCCGGCATCGCCAAAGTCCGAAACCACGTAGCTGCCTTTCGCAGACAGGTTCAGCTTAAGGTCCCCGCCGAGCAAAGTCGGATTGACATTCACGTTCAGTGAAGTGCGCTGTATCCCGGTCGTCTTTAATATTCCTTGTTGATCCGTATACCCCAGCGAGGCGCGGTAAGGCACTTTGCCGGCCGATCCCGATGCACTGATGTTATGGTCATGCGAAATTGCATTGCGGAATATTTCTTTCTGCCAGTCCGTGTTTTCGGTGCCTACTTTGTCGAGCGCCCCATCGTCGATACCGAATGTGCCGGCATCGGCGAGCTGGTCGATCACCGCACGGAATTCATCACCGTCCATTACGTCCAGGTATTTCACCGGGGTGCTGACCGACACATTGCCATTGTAATTAAACTTAAGATCGCCTTCCGCCCCCTTTTTTGTGGTGATGATGATCACACCATTCGATGCGCGCGAACCATAGATCGCGGTGGCCGAGGCGTCCTTAAGAACCGTGTAGGTTTCGATGTCGTTGGGGTTGAGCGCAGCAAGCTGGTTGGCAATACCACCGGGCGAGGTGTTGTCGATGGGGTAGCCGTCGATTACAATCAGTGGATCGTTGCTGGCAGTAAGCGAGGAACCTCCCCGAATGCGGATGGTGGATCCGGCGCCCGGCGCTCCGCTGTTGGTGGTGACCGATACACCGGCGAATTTTCCGACGATGAGATCTTGGGGTGATGTGAGAACACCGCGGTTAAAATCCTTGCTGGAGAGGTTCATCACCGCCCCAGTGGCGTCCTTCTTTTGAACTTCCCCATAACCCACCACAACGATTTCGTCGAGGGCCGTGATGTCGGTTTCCAGAACGACCTGTAACTGCGACTGTGTTCCCACAGCGACTTCCTGACTCTTGTATCCCACAAAAGAAAAAACCAGAATGACATTGTCTCTGGTATTGATGGAGAAGTTTCCATCGGAATCTGTAACCGTTCCGTTGGTCGTGCCCTTTTCAACGATACTCACACCGGGCAAAGGTGTGCCATCGTCTCCTGACGTCACTTTTCCTGTCACGGTCCGGCCTTGAGACCACGCCTGGATGCCAGCCAGCAGAAAAAGTATGACCAGAAGTTTTCTTAACAGGTAAAACTTTATCATAAAAAATTAGAGTTTGGGTAATTAGTTTTAGAACTTCTTTCGAACTTATCAGGGAAAATAGGCCGGTCGATAATTGAAAATTCATTTTAAGCAATAAAAATTAACGAAATCGCCGCCGCTAACGAGCACGCAATCGTTTGCGATTGTTGCACAAAAATTTGCGGAACGTTGCGGTGATTACATTAAGACTTGTTAAAATTGCAGGACAATACGCTGCCGAAGGACCTGAAATGGTTCGGATGTGTGTTGAAACACGAAAATTTTTAACATGAAATACAATCAGGTCACTATTAAGGACATTGCCCGGGAACTAGGCATCTCCCCTTCCACGGTCTCGCGCGCACTCAAAGATCATCCCGACATAAGCCCCGAGACCAAAAAAGCTGTTAACGAGCTCGCCGAAAAACTCAATTACCAACCCAACATTGTCGCACTCAGCCTGCGCCAAAGCAAAACCAACACAATCGGGGTGATTATCCCCGAACTGGTTCACTTTTTCTTCTCTACTGTCATCAGCGGCATCGAGGATGTAGCCTACAGCGCCGGGTATAACGTGATCATTACCCAGTCGAACGAATCCCTGCAACGCGAAAAGACCGACATCAAAGCGCTGTTTAACAGCCGCGTGGACGGCATGCTCGTCTCCGTGTCACGGGAAACAAACACGTTTGACCACATCGACAGCATTCTTGCCAAAGGTGTACCGATGGTGTTCTTCGACCGCGTATATGAAAACTCAAATTCAAGCAAGATCATAGTCGACGATCTGAGCGGCGCTAAGGAAGCAACATTGCACCTCATTGACCAGGGCTGCAAGCGAATTGCTCACCTGGAAGGTCCCCCTAACCTGGAAATCACCAAACAGCGTCTCGAAGGATACCTGGAGGCTCTGAAAGAACACAAGATCCCCATCGATAAAAGCCTCATCATGCCATGTCCGCTTGGCACGATCGAAGAGGGAAAAAAAGCAACGGAAAAGCTACTGGAAATGGGCGACAAACCCGACTCGATCTTCGCCACAAACGACCCCGCCGCCATGGGCGCCATGCAGGCAATCAAAGATGCCGGACTCAAGATCCCGAAAGACATCGCCGTAGTCGGATTCAGCAACTGGTTCTTTACCGCACTGCTCGACCCACCGCTGACGTCCGTTGACCAGCCCGGTTTTGAAATGGGTCAGGAAGCAGCCAAGCTGCTGATACGCCAAATCGAGCTGAAGACAAAAAATCACGACGTCGAAATTCAGCCCGAGACGAAGATACTCAAGACCCGCCTGGTCGTGCGCGACTCTTCACTAAAAAAGGGAAAGAAAAAATAACCTCCGGAAACGGCATACTTTTTTTTGACGGCAGCGAAACTGTTTCCGTAATCGTTTCCTGATATTTTGTGGTCCGTACCATTGGATACGTTTGACTAATTACTTTTACTTGGACACTTTATTCAGGTTCAATCAATGTCAGAAAAGATCCAGCGTACCCTCAGCCAAAGTCTCGGAACCATCCATCATTGGGAGAAAACATCCCACGGGATCACAGGCTCAACGGACCGCGAAAAATTTGCGGTAACTTTCTACAACGAGTCGGTCGCCAGGATCAGCATTAACCGCACTGACCTGGAAGATTTTTCATACGCCGTCGTCGCCCAGCCTGCGCAGGTGGGATTGACCATCACCGAGCACGACCATACAATTGAGATCCATACGGGTAAACTCATCCTCGAAATCCGGAAAGACCCGGTGAGATTGCGTTTTCTGAATACACGCCACGAGGTCATTAACGAAGACGATCCTGCCTTCGGCACAAGTTGGAATGGCGAGCAGGTCACAACCTACAAAAGGTTATTTCCCGACGAACGATTCATCGGCCTTGGCGAGAAGACCGGCCCGCTCGACCGCCGTGGGAATGGTTATGTGAACTGGAATACCGACGCATTCGCCTACGGGTCCGGATCGGATCCCCTGTACAGCACACTCCCTTTCTATATCGGGATCCATGGCCACCATGTATATGGCATCTTTTTCGACAACACGCACAAGACATTTTTCAACTTCGGCGCCTCGAACAACCGGTTTTCAAGCTTTGCCGCTGACGCCGGGGAAATGAATTACTATTTCATCCAGGGCGAAACAGTCAGCGACCTGATCCGTCAATACACATTTCTCACCGGACGTATGGATATGCCCCCGCTGTGGAGCATCGGTTATCAGCAGTGCCGGTACAGCTATTATCCCGATAAGGAGGTACTCGGCATCGCCAGACATTTCCGAGACAAGGACATCCCCGCCGATGTGATCGTGCTCGATATTCATTACATGGATGACTACAAGATCTTCAGCTGGCACAGGAAAAGCTTCTCCGAGCCGCAACGGCTCCTCAAGCAACTCGAAGAAATGGGATTCGAAGTAGTGCTCATGTGTGATCCCGGCATCAAGGTCGAAAAAGGATATCACACCTACGAAGACGGCATCGCCAAAGACGTGTTCATTAAATACCCGGATGGTTCGCAATACACCGGACAAGTCTGGCCAGGCTGGTGTCACTTTCCCGATTTTACCAATCCACGAACCCGTGAATGGTGGAAGGAACAATTCCGTGACTACATTGAGCTCGGAGTCCAGGGTTTCTGGAACGACATGAATGAGATCGCCACGTGGGGCAACATGTTGCCTGAAAATGTCGAATTTGACTTCGAAGGCCACAAAGCATCGATGCGACGCGCGCGAAATGTTTTTGGACTTATGATGGCGCGCAGTACCTACGAAGGGACGAAGGCGTTGATGAAAAATCGCCGGCCGTTTAATTTAACCCGTTCGGCATACTCGGGAATACAACGGTACGCAGCCGTGTGGACGGGAGACAACGTCGCCTACGACGAACACATGCTTCTTGGTGTCCGAATGGTCAGCAGTATGGGACTTACAGGCGTCGCATTTGCAGGATATGATGTCGGCGGCTTCGTCGGCAACGCCGACTCCAAACTCTTTGCGCGCTGGATTTCGATCGGTGCATTTTGCCCGTTCTTCCGTGGCCACTCCATGATCAACAGCCGCGATTCCGAGCCGTGGTCGTTCGGAGAAGAGGTCGAGCAGATCTCGCGCAATTATATCCGCTTCCGGTATCAGTTGATGCCGTATATCTATTCGCTGTTCCACGAAGCGTCACAGACCGGTATGCCCGTGCAAAGGACGCTCGCCATCGACTACC
>DASPNN010000313.1:0-3166 GCA_035626495.1 Chryseosolibacter sp. | reverse complement strand
TGTTTTACGAGCACGGGCTTGCCCTTCACGACCTGCGGCAGCTTGCGAAGAATTATAACAATGTGGATCTGCCGACTGATTTGGACTCAGTAAACAGGGAGGCCAAAGATACACTCGGTACCCTAACGGGCAGCGACTTCAACATCGCATATGCGCGGTATGTGCTTGAAAGCAATCAAAAAATAAAAACGTTGTATGAAAATGCAGCCAACAGCGCCAGCGATGCACGTCTTAAGGAGTTTGCAGCCAAATACCTGAGCATGATGACTCAAAATGTGCAAGACGCTGACAGCCTTGTAAGAATGATGGAACCAGAACCGGAGCCGACAGATTAAACATCAGGACATATTGATTTTTCTTGATGGAGAAGAAGCAGCATCCACTCGCTGACTTCTTCTCCATCAGTTCGTTGTTTCTATCCGTTACGCCCGCGAAATCCTTGGGCCGCTGGTTAGAAATTGCTCTGTCGCGAGCACAAAAAAAAATGAAATCCGATGGGCGAGTTGTGGTGACGAAATACTGGCTGTCACTTTCCTTCAGGAGTAAATGAAAATGCAAGCGCCGGATACTTTTTCAATTGCTGAACATCCGCCGGTATAAGAACTTTGACCGCATCACCTTCGCGTTTCCACTTTAAGGACTTACCGTTCATCAGCAGTTTGACGGTCGCATTTTTTGCCGGGACGTTGAACTTCCAACTGACCTCTGAAGGAATTGTGGTCCCCTCGTCCAGCAGCACAATCGCGAATGCCGACCCATCCTTTCCCCGCGTAAAAAAGGTGTTTCCGTCGCGATAGACTGGCAACGGCCGCGTCGAATAAATTGCCTGGCCGTTTGCTTTCAACCACAAACCGATTTCCGCCAATCTTTCTATCTGAATTTCGCTCAAGAGTCCCTTGGGGTCAGGGCCCACGCCCAACAACAAGCTTCCGCCTTTGGCCACGATCTCGGTGAGGATGTGAATTACGCGCGTGGCGGATTTGAAATTTTCATGTGGTACGTGGCTCCATGCGTTCCCCAGCGTCATACAACTCTCCCAAGGGTGATCGAGCTTATCCTTGGGAATGTTCTGTTCAGGCGTCAGGTAGTTTTCATACATGCCATGAACAGTCCGGTCCACGATAAGCACTCCCGGTTGCTTCGCCCGGGCCATGCCCGCAATCTTCGGAAGATCGATGTCCTGACTCCACTCCGGAATACGTGCGCCCCATGAACGGACCTCATCGTTGACAGTCTCGAGGGGACGAACCCAGCCACCATCGAGCCACAGAATATCCACGCGGCCATAGTCGCTCATCAGCTCGGAAATCTGGTTAAACGTGAACTGTTTGAATTGATGCCACCGCCACGGATTCTTGCGAATGTCGTAATTGTTGTTTCGATCCGGTGTAGCGTACAGGGGCCACCAGTAATGCTCGTTGTGCCAATCCGGCTTTGAATAATACGCTCCGATCATCATACCCTGCCGGCGGAATGCATCAAATACATGGAACGCCACATTAGATTTCGGGTGGGTCCCGAACGGTCCGTTGGTGATCTTAAAGTCCGATTCACGGGTGTCGAACATGTTGAATCCGTCGTGATGCTTTGTCGTAAACACCATGTAGCGCATACCAGCCGCCTTAGCAGCACGCGCCCATTGATCGGGATCAAATTTTATCGGATTGAAACGGTTGCTCAGTCCCCAATACCATTTCTTGTAGTCGCCATAATCAGAAGTGCTGTCACGCGTGATCCAGTCCTCTGAACAAATCGACCAGGACTCGATGATACCTGCTTCGGCATAAATGCCCCAATGAATGATCATGCCGAACTTCAGGTCTTGCCATTGATCTAATTTTTCTCTAACGAGCGGGTCTGCGGGCCATTGGTATTGGGTAGAGGTGGGGTGCGCATGCTGCGCGAATGACGCGTGCACCGACGACATGAGCGCCAAACAAGTCATCGTTGCGATCAGGAAACGTCCGAAAAAAAAGTAAGCCAGATATTTACGAAAGCCGTTCATCTCAGACTTGTCTTTTCAATTTCCGGGAAGCGCGTTTCCAGTCGAACCCGATCCACAAAAGATATGTACCAGTATTTCTGATCTGTTCCACGCGCATATGCGGGCCATGCCACCTTGCGTTTTCAAAGAATGCGCGCTTGTCTGCAAGCTCTTCGCCGATTGCGAACACAACCTTACCGTGAACTACTTCTGACGGATGGTCAATATTGTGGCGGACAAGGATATTTTTCAATACTACCTTCTGCCGTGCCGTGAGTTCGTCCGATTCGATTACCATCTTCCGATCCCCGACGTTGTTAAAAACAACGTCAAGCAATTCATCATCAATGTTCAGTTCCATTTCCTCGGTGCGACTGCAATTGTTTACTTCATTGCCCTGCACATAAAAGATATATTCCTTATTAAGCTCAAAAGTCCGTCGGCTGCATGAAGTCACTTGCTCGATCCGGTATGTTTTCAACTCCCGGTTACCCTTCCACATTTTTATGATCTCGACGTCGAAGGTGTGGTGTGTCGCTTGCGTGACACGTCCGTGGAAAATACTCGTGGACGATTGTACCTCCTGCTCAAACGATACGGGAAGACACTGGCACGCGAAAGCGGAAATACAGTTCCCCAGTATAAGGGTCAGACAAAACGACGTTCTCATAGAATTCGATATCAACATTGCGGTGAATTAACAGCTTTTACAGGAAATAAAAAAGATCGGAGGGAGCGGCGGAAACACTAATGTATGATGATCCTGCGCTGAATCGGGCGGCCATCGCCCGCCGTTATAAGCAGGTGATACACTCCGGGGCCGGCTTGAAGTTCCAGAACGTTCTCACCTGGCGCGAGCCCCCCCTCTGCGTACTTTCGGCCCAGCGAATCGAAGACCGTGAGATGATATCCGTCGCTGGCAACAAACAGCACAAGCCTTTTGTGTTGGACCGGATTCGGAAAAATCAAAATTCTTGCCGACCTGGTTTCTGTGCCAACGCCGGTACAAAGTACACCACCGTCCGAATTAGCGAGATATGTTTTAAGCCAGCTCAATGCAGGACGTTCCGTGCCGTTGCTTCTGATCAGGTATGCGTTCGTTCGCCATATTTCTCCTTGTCTGTACCCCCACAGAGTGATGCCGTGAACGCCGTGGTGAAGCCATAGTATCGGGAATATGTC
>DASPNN010000312.1:0-8191 GCA_035626495.1 Chryseosolibacter sp. | reverse complement strand
GATTCACCAATAATTGGGACGGAATGCCGGCGGAAATTGAATCCATTGAGATCGTGGCCAACGCGGAGTGATCCCTTGGAATTGATTTTGGAAACGCCCCCGTTAAAAAATGAATTCTGTTCTCCGTTTCCACAATTCGTTGTTTGATGCCGAACTGAAGATTTGTCGTGTTTAAAAGCTGCGCTTCAAACCTGTTTACAGCCAGCTGTGTGGTCTTAGCTGCATCTTTCTGTTGTTTTACAATTTCAAGCGCATTTTTTTGAACGTCAATATTTCTGTGTACGATCTCCAACATATTGTCGAGCGCGACCAGCTCATAATAGCTGCTGGCGATTTCCGCAATGAGATTGGTGATCGTGAAATTTCTCCCCTCAACACTTGCCAGGTATCTCGATGCAGCTCCCTTTTTTGCATTTTTTAATTTCTTCCACACATCAACCTCCCATGAAGCATAGGCTCCAAGCATATAGTCAGGAAGGGGTTGGGGGAACGCACGACCTTCTTCGATTTCGATATTTTCGTCTACCGCACCTGGTCGCGTGAATTTTCCCTCTTTCTCTACACCGGCACCGGCCCTCAAACCGATGAAGGGCAAGTATTCACCCCTTCTTGCTCGAATGTCATTTCGGCTGATATTGATCTCCTGTAAAGCAATGTTGAGCTCCTGGTTTTTTATCAGCGCGGTGTCGATCAGCGCGATCAAATTCTCATCATCAAAATATTCCCTCCAGTTTATCTTCGCTATGTTCGCAGAATCCGCAGCCGTTTGAATAGCAAGGCCGGAACCTCTGAAACTCGCAGGAATGTCGTTGGTTTCTTTCTTGAGTGCAACGGGAGTTATGCAACTTTCGAGCAAGCCCCAAAAGCAGATCAATAGAATGAAATTATATGCTGTTCTTTTTTTCATTTGCAATGGAAATTTGCTTTGGTATTTTATTGACAATGGCTGCCTCCGATGTGCCTTTCCACATATTGTTCGCTCAGCGGTTTTTCGTCTTCGCCCCGGATCAGCTTTTTACCCGCAGCCAGGCTTCCGAATAGATAGTAAAGCCCGGGAACGATAATGACCCCGAAGATCGTTCCGAACAACATGCCGCCAAGGGCCGAAGCACCAATCGTACGGTTGCCAACCGCACCCGGTCCGGTAGCGATGACCAGGGGTATCAGGCCCGCAATGAACGCGAAGGAAGTCATGAGGATGGGGCGGAAGCGCACCTTTGCACCTTCGATTGCAGCATCGAAAACCGTTGCACCCTGCTGATGTTTCTGCACAGCAAACTCCACGATCAAGACAGCGTTTTTTCCCAACAAACCCATCAGCATGATCACTCCAATTTGCGCATAGATGTCATTGGCGAGACCCATGAATTTCAGCAATAAGAAAGAACCCAATACGCCTATAGGGAGCGAAAGAATTACCGACAGTGGAATGATAAAACTCTCATATTGTCCAGCCAAGATCAGGTATACGAATATCAATACCACAATGAAAATATAAAGGGCTTCATTTCCTCTTCTTGCTTCATCGTAAGACAATCCTTCCCACGCAATGTCATATCCCTGTGGAAGTGTTTGAGTCGCTACTTCCTGTATCGCATCAATGGCATCCCCCGTAGTATAGCCCGAAGCGGGAATTCCCCGGATTGAAGACGAAGTGTAAAGGTTGAACCGCGTGATCTCATTGGGACCTTGCGTCTTTCTCATTTGCATGAACGATGAATACGGCACCATTTCATCGCGATCATTTTTAATGAACAGATTCAAGATGTCCGACGGCAGCTTTCTGTACTCAGGTCCTGATTGCGTGAATACTTTGAAAAAGTTTCCAAACCGGATAAAACCCAATTCATAGGTGCTGCCTATCAAGATGTCAAGGTTTTCCATAGCCTTTCCGATGGAGACCCCTTTTTGCATGGCAAGCTCGTTGTCGATAATGAGCTCGTATTGCGGATAGTTCGCTGCATAAAATGTAAACAAACCGGTCAATTCCTTCCGCTTCGACAGGGCTTCCATAAATTCCGAGTTCACTTTGTCAAATTCCTGGTAATCGATCGTGCTGCTCTTGTCCAGCATCCTGAGCGAGAAACCATCTGACGATCCATAACCCGGCACCGCAGGGGGCTCAAAAAATTCCACGACAGCGCCAATGCCCTTCGTTTTCTCTTCAAGTTCCTCAACGATTTCGGTTACAGATTGATGTCTTTCTGACCAGTCTTTCAGGTTGATGATACAGGTCCCCGCATTCGAACCACGACCTTCGGTAAGAATCTCGTATCCCGCCAACGATGAAACAGACTGGATGCCGTCAATTTCCTCGGCGATCTTCTGCAACTGTTGCGATATTTCATTTGTTCTCTCCAGGGTGCTGCCCGGAGGTGTTTGAATGATTGCGTAGATCATGCCTTGATCCTCATTGGGTATGAACCCGGCAGGGAGTAATTTATTTACAGCGAGGATTCCGATACCGAAGACAATGAGCGTGAAAAATGTGATCGCTCTTCGATTGACTATCGATCTCAGCAAGGCAGTATATCGCCCGGTAAGGCCTTCGAACTTGTTGTTAAACCAGCCGATAAATTTATCGACAGGAGATTTTTTTCGTGGTTTTCCATGGGGACTTTTCAGGATCATCGCACAAAGCACCGGTGTAAGGGTGAGAGCAACTATGCCTGAAAGAACAATTGCGGTTGCCATCGTGATTGAAAATTCCCTGTAGAATGTTCCCACTGGCCCTGACATGAACGCGACAGGTACGAATACCGCTGTCATGATCAATGTAATGGCAATGATGGCTCCGCTGATTTCTCCCAGGACTTTTATCACAGCCTTGTACGGAGACAAGTCCTCCTCTTCCATTTTCGCATGCACAGCCTCGACGACGACAATTGCGTTATCGACCACAATCCCGATCGCCAAAACAAGTGCAAACAACGTGATCAGGTTAATGGTCAGTCCAAACATCTGCATGAATACAAATGTCCCGATAAGCGAGACAGGCACGGCAAGCGTAGGGATAAGCGTGGATCGCCAATCGCCTAAAAACAGGAACACCACCAATGCTACGAGAACAAAGGCTTCGACAAGGGTATGGATCACCTTATCGATCGATGCGTTTACGAAATTCGAGACATCGTAGTTGATCTCATAGCTCATGCCGGGAGGAAAATCCTGTTCAAGTTCTTTCAGCGTTGTTTTTACGCCATCGATTACTTTGCTGGCGTTGCTTCCGAAGTTTTGCTTTAATACGATGGATGCCGACGGAAATCCATCCTTATTTGAATATATGTCGAAGAACTGACTCCCCAGCTCCACTTCTGCGAGGTCTTTGAGCTTAACGATCTCTCCTTTTGCATTTGCTCTCACTATGATGTTATCATATTCTTCCGGTTTATTGAACCTTCCTTTGTAGGTCAATACATATTCAAGGGATTGAGGTGTTTTCCCGGAAGCCTGTCCAAGTCTGCCGGGTCTCCCAATAACGCTTTGATCGGCGATGGCTTCCATTACCTCCTCAGTGGAAATGTTGTAGGCCCTCATCCGATCGGGCTTTAACCATACACGCATCGCATATTGCCTGCTTCCCAGAATTTGGGCACGCCCCATTCCGCCAATCCGCTGAAGCTCGGGCAGGATGTGAACGTTGGCATAGTTGTACAGGAATTTCTCGTCTGCATTTTTGTCGGTGCTGTACAGATTCACATACATGAGCATGCTGGGCTGTATGGGCGTAATAATAATGCCTTCGCGTTGAACCAATGGCGGAAGGTTATTCATTACCTGATCAACTCTTGTTTTCACATTCACTACTGCTGCATTGGGATCCGTATCAGGATCGAAGACGATTTGGATTGTAGCTTCGCCGGCGCTGGTGGCGTCGGATATGATATACTGCATTCCCTGGACGCCATTGATCGCGCGCTCCAGTGGAATCAAGGTAGACTCTACCAGCACCTGCGCGCTGGAACCCGGATATGATAAAAAAATATTCACCCTTGGAGGTGCTATTTGCGGAAACTGAGAGACCGGCAGCGTATTTGCCGCCAGTATCCCTAAAAAAATGATCGCAACCGATATTGCTATTGCCAGTACCGGCCTTTGAATAAATCTACTAAACATGGTTTCTTAGTTTTAACTGGCAGTTACTCCGCATGCAAATGCATCAGGTCTGAAAAAACTTTCTCCTGTTTCACAAAATCATACTTGATTTGCTGCTTGTTCTTCACTTTACGAAGACCTTCGACCAGTATCTTGTCTTTTACATTCAACCCCGCCGTCACTTCATATAAATGCGGCATTTCTCTTCCCACGGCAATCTCCCTCGATGAGACAATGTTTTTTTCATCCACTACATAGACGTACTTCTTATCGAGGATTTCAAACGTTGCCTTTTGTGGAATTATCAAGGCATCGTGCAAGGACACCGGCATAAGAATATTTCCGGTTTCACCATGCCGGAGTATTTTTTTCGGGTTGGCGAAAATCGCTCTGAAAGCAATGTTCCCGGTTTCGTTGTTAAAATCGGCTTCAATTGTCTGCAGCTTGCCGACGTGCTCAAACAGCTTTTTGTTCGCCATCTGCAATCTTACTTCATCCGGCCTTTGTGATTTATCCTTTGTAATATAGTCCAGGTACTCAGCCTCGGGCACGTTGAAGTAGACCCACATGTTGCTGTTGTCCGATAAGGTGGTAAGAAGTTCGCCTTCGTCCAGAAGACTGCCTTCCCGGACATGAAATCGATCCATGATCCCATCGAAGGGAGCACGGATCATAGTAAAATCCAGGTGCGTTTGCGCAAGGGCGAGCTCGGCTTTGGCCTTATCAAGTTTTGCCTTCGCTAAGGCAAGCTCGTTTGGCGAAACAATACTGCTGTCGGCAAGGCTTTTCGTATTGAGATATTCTATCTCCGAAAAGCTGACCTCGGCTTGCGCCTTTTGTAACTCCGCCTGATAGACGATCGGCATGATCTGGAACATCTTTTGGCCCTTCTTAATGAACTGACCCTCGTCCACATAAATATTTTGCAAGTACCCTCTTTCAAGCGCCCGGAGCTCAATGTGCTGTATCGAATGTATCTGGCAGACGTATTCTTTAAAAACGACCGTGTCCTTATTAATTGGGCTAGTGACTACAAATTTGGTTTCCTCTTCTTTATGTCGCTCATCATGCTCGCAAGCAGTATTGAATAATGCCGTCACGCAGATGAAAATGGTGATGTTCTTCATGTCGGTTATTGATTTGAAAAATGGATCTAACCCAGCATCGATGGCTGGAAATTGCCGCACAGGATTTATAACGAGTACGGTATTGTGATTACTCCTCCGGATTTTTCCTGACGGCCGGTTCTAACAGCATCTGTATCAAAACCACTATGAGAATTAAAAGTGCCGGATATAGCTGAACTGCTAATTCTTTCATTTGTTGATGATTAAATCACCGGTGAATCGATTGTGTTCTAATCCTTCTACCGATAAGACCGTTGGAAAATTTAAGGAGCACGTCGACTGAGATAGTCAGACGCGAAAAAGGCCCATGAGCCTGACGTGAAATAATCAAATAAGAAATACGCAGTTGAGCGCGTGCAAGGGAGGTCTTAAATTATATTGACATGCAAGAGGCCTGAACGCAGTATGTGACGTATGATAGAATGAAAGCGTTAAAGCTACACGGGAGAAGTCGACCAGCAGAACACGGTGGCTGCTATCCTTCTCCTCTTCACTTTTATCGGTTTCTTCTTCAGCCTTTTCGAAAAGAAGGGAACCAAGAACGGAGGGTGTGGGCTTTTTTGTATGAATTGTGGCTGAACGTTCAGAGGTCGCGGGTAAAACAGTCACAGCGGCTCCTACAGTCTCCAGAAGTATCAGGAGAAGCACAATCGTACTGACGAACCTGGCTGCTGTTAGCGGCATTTTCCCGGATTTACGATGCAAAGATGCAAAATTTTTGAATTACCGTAAATCCGAAACGCGGCCAGAAAGTAACTGAGCAGACCGGAAATGTTGACGGGAAATGGAAGGCCGAAAAGCGTTGGGTTCAAGGGTTTCCGGTCGCGCAAACGTTGCCGATAGTTTGAGGATGATAGGCCCGGCAACGAAAAACCGGCAACGATTCTTTTAAACCACGTCCCTGTTATTCACTTGAACGCCCACTAAAGTTCTGAATGAAATCGGTGAGCATCAGCTCATGTTCGAGGCTGAACTTCTTCCGGAGACGGTACCGGCTTTTTTCGACACCAGCCACCGATACGTTCATCAGGATGGCAATTTCTTTTGAACTCAGTTTCATCTTTAAATAAGCGCAAAGTTTAAGCTGGGAAACCGTGAGGTCGGGATATCGATCGCGCAATTGTTTAAGAAAATTGCCGTGAACCTGATCAAAATAGAATTCAAATTTTTTCCAGTCGTTGTCGAGCCTGAGGTTATTGTCGATCAGCTTGATGATCTGCGAAAGCGCGCCGCGACCGTCTTCATCCATGCCGCTGCTTACCAGCTTCACCTGTGCCTTGATCTGTTCGAGGATCTCATTTTTAGACGTGATGTTCAGGGCGAGCGACGCCAATTCCCGTTGTTTGTAACTCACTTCGCTCTCGAGTTTTTCGTTCTCGAGTTTGACGATGGCCCTTTCGGATTTCAACCTCTGTTGCCTCAGCTGGCGGTCTTTTTGCGCGTATACGAATTTGACGATTCCTCCGAGTGCCAGAAAAGCGATTAATGAATACAAGAAGTACGCGGTTGGCGAACGATACCATGGAGGAGCGATCCTGAAAGCGAAGCTGGCATCTTTCGCCGATAAATCATGATCATCGTTCCGGGCCCTTACCTTGAATACATACTTTCCTTCCGGAAGGTTAGTATATTCTTTTTGAGTTCGGGAAGTCCACTCCGACCATGTTTTATCAAATCCCACAAGCATATGCTGGTAGCGATTTTTTTCGAGATCGCGATAGCTGGTACACGAGAAGGAAAATCGCAGTTCGTTGTGATCATAAGAGAGCTGCAGGACGTCTTCATCCCGGCGGTAGCCCGAATGACCCCATATAAGCTTTTGGTCGTTTGAATCTTCAACTTTTCGAATGTGAACGAAAATTGGGGCTCGTCTTTTTTGTTGCCGCGACGGGTCGTAATGCACAAAGCCGTCTTCCGTTCCGAATAAAACATTCCAATCATCAATGGGGTTAATGTGTTCAAAGTTCGCCACAAGCCGGTTCTCAAGCTTCCCGAATTGCGCATCCGACAACTTGTATCCGTCGCCGGCTTTCAGCAATTTGCCCGGCCGGTGTGCCGCGACAAACCAAATGTTACCGCGAGCATCTTCCACCAGTTTAGTAACAGGTTTGCCATGAAAATACTGAGCAAAGCGCGGGTCTGGCTCGAATCCGTCAAGGTGTTCGTTGAACCGGTAAATCCCATTCTCTGTGAGGAACACGATAACGCTGTCGATTTTTGATACGTAGTTGTTGAAGCTGGACGGAAGACCGCTGGAATCGTTGTAGAATTTTACTGCGTTGAATCTGGATAGGCTGTCATGAAGGTTAAGCCTGAACAACCCCTTATGTGGATGACTGAGCCAGAAATTTCCCGACTGATCTTCTTCGAGGATCCTGAATGATTCCCTGAAGTCGGGAAGCAGGTTCCTGAAATGCCAGGCTGAGTTTTGCTTATCGAAGACCGAAAGTGCGGAGTAACCGCCGGCGAAAAGAAAACCGTGACGATGCGCCGGACGCATGAATATCCAGGTTCCGCCATCAACAATCTTATGCGCCTTACTGCCTTCGATCCTGAATGCGCCACTGTTATGGCCAACCAGCAATTCTCCATGTGCGCGATTCAAACTCCAAACCTGTCCGGAGGAATTTTCCACGAGCTCAAAGCCGCCATCAGCCGCGAGGGGATCTGCATATGCAAGAGCTTTTTTACAATACACACCATGACTCGTTCCCAGGTAAAGTCTGACCCCATCGTGAACGGACGCAAAGCCGGTGCCGGGGAGGCCGGATCGTTCGTTGATCGCGGTGAAGGGCGAGCTGATCTCAACAAAATCAATCCCATTCTCGAGGCCGAGCCAGAGATTACCCTCTTCGTCACTATGCATCGCGAGTATAGAGCTGCTCTGCAGACCTTTCGACGAATTGATGTGCTGCAACGGTCTCCCGTTTTCATCGATAACAACAAACCCATTATGGAGTGTACCAATA
>DASPNN010000311.1:0-6091 GCA_035626495.1 Chryseosolibacter sp. | reverse complement strand
TTCTATCGCTCACGCGGTATATGTTTCGACGGCGCGATGTTTTCACCGGACACATCTCGTGCGTCGATCATGGCGCTGTTGAACCTCAAATGTCTGATCGCGGATTACGCGGATTACCGGATTACGCGGATTTGGGTTGTGTGGGCGTGCCCCCGGTGCCTACGCGCCGGGCCTGCGCCCCGGGGTCGCGCTATCCGTTACAAGTCCGGCCACCTCACATGCCACGCGCTTCGGGCTTTTCACTTCTATCGCTCACGCGGTATATGTTTCGACGGCGCGATGTTTTCACCGGACACATCTCGTGCGTCGATCATGGCGCTGTTGAACCTCAAATGTCTGATCGCGGATTACGCGGATTACAGGATTACGCGGATTAAAGGATTACGCGGATTTGGGTTGTACGGATTTCAGGGTTGTGTCAATTGCTTTAAATTGTTTGATTGGAGAGTGCATGAATTACAACACAAAGAGATCACCGAAAAAATTATCGGGTGCGCGTTTGAGGTGCATAAATACCTGGGTAACGGATTTCAGGAGGTGATCTATCAACGTGCTCTTGCTTATGAATTTGTCAGGGCTGGAATCGGATTTGAACGTGAAATCGAATGCGACATCTTTTACAAGGACCGGATCACCGCGATCGGCAGGCGCCGCGCCGATTTCGTAGTTGAAGGTACCGTGCTGGTCGAATTAAAAGCTGTTGTCGCCCTTGAACCGGTGCATCACGCACAGATCCTAAACTACCTGAAAGCATACAACCTCCAGGTCGGTCTTCTCCTGAATTTTGGCACAAAAAGCCTTCAGCTCAGAAGACAAGTGCTCACACCCAAAATAAATGAGAAGCAATCCGCGAAATCCCATAATCCCAGAAATCCGCGACTCTGACGATGTAGACGTACGAGCCGTAAAAATAATTTTAACGTTCTTATGCCAACTCCTCAGCCACGCCAACATACATTCGGTGACGAACGTGTCTGTCCAATGATTACTAAAACCGCTTTCAAAAAAAGCAAACTTTTCCCGAACGAATCCCCTTCTCGGGTGTACTGAAAGAAAACTATTTCCGCATGCCCGGCATCTTCATTTCAACCAAATAAAATACGGGCAAGCGACAATAATCGCCGGCTCAAACAGTTTAAGAAAAAACCCTCGACCAAACATAATTGAAATCCTCTACTCACCCTGCCTTCGGATTCCTCGGAGGCATTTTGATCTTTGTTTCCTCGTCCGTTAAGGCCCAAAGCATCAGTGGCCGGATCGTTGACGAGAACAACAACCCGATTCCCTACGCCAACATCTTCATTCAGGAAGAAAACTCGGGCGTCTCGTCGAATGCCGGTGGCGAATACTTCATTACCATCGACCCGGGGTTCTACAACTTTGTCGTCTCGTCGATGGGATATAAAACCCAAAAGTTTGGCATCCAGGTCCCGGACAAGCCGATGAAAATGGACTTTCAGCTTACCTCTTCGGCAATTGAGCTGAATGAGGTTGAAGTCAAGGTAAAACGGCGCGATCCGGCTTACGAGATCATTCAGAAGGTGATCGAAAACAAAGAAAAATCACGCACGACGCTCAACAGCGCACGGACACAGATCTACCTGAAGGCATCCGAGGTGGTGGACCGCAAGAAGAAGAAAGAAGCCGGACCGCCGAAAGAAGAAGACCCGGACGAAAAGAAAACCGGCGACATCGATCCGTTCGAGGAAGCGCGCAAGAAGGAGCTGGCGCGCCTGGAGCAGATCAACCTGGTCGAAATGCAGCTCACCCTCAACTATCTCTATCCGGATCAATACAAAGAAGAACGTACGGCCTATAAACGTTACGGCGCATCCGCCGGACTCTTTATCCCTGTGTTCAGTGAAACCGATTTCAACTTTTACTACAACCTTGTTCACCTGAAAGGAATTTCCGAAGTACCCATGATCTCTCCCATCAGCAGGACAGCGATCGTCTCGTACAAATACAAGCTGGAACAGACGCTGAAAGAGGAAGGAAAAGTCGTGTACAAGATCAAAGTCTCAGCCCGCAAGGCAGGAGATGCAACTTGCAACGGATTCCTCTTCATCAACGACAGCACCTGGAACATCAACCGGCTCGAGCTGACGCTGCACAAAGGCGGCCTGAAATTTTTCGATGATTTCACAATCCGGCAGGAGTATAAGGAAGTTGAAGAGGGGTTATGGATACCACACAGGCAGGAGTTCGACTATGTAACGAAGTCCGGGAAAAGCACATTCCGGGGGAACACCGTGCTGGTGTATTCGCAGTTCGAAAGAAATTATGCGTTTCCGTCGAAATTTTTCGGGAATGAAGTTGCCGTTACAACGGCCGAAGCATACAAGAAAGACAGCGCATTCTGGAATCATACCCGTCCGGCACCGCTCACGGAAGATCAGTACAAGATGATCCGCCATCGCGATAGTGTCGAAGCTGTCTTAAATTCTAAAAAATACCAGGACTCCATACAAGCCAAGTTCAACCGGGTAACCGTCGGAGAAGTGTTGTACCATGGTGTTGGGTTCAGAAATTATGAGAATAAAAGCTCTTTTTATATATCCGGGTTGTTGAACATACTCGATTTTGCCGTAGTGGGTGGCTTCAGACTTGGTCCGCATGCGAGCTACTTTCGCAAGTTTGAAAATGAGCGATGGATTGCCACACGCGGCTCAATTAATATGGGAATCAAAAACAACGATCTGCAAGGTGCGTCCTCCATCTGGGCATTGTACAATCCGTACCGGCTCGCCTGGGGTGGCCTCAGCGTCGGAAGACAATTTCAATCCATCAACAGCTTCGATGCGTACCTGAATCAACTGAGCATCTCCAACTATATTCTGCACGACTATGTCGAGGTTCGCCACCGCAAGGAATTGTTCAATGGATTTTATATTCAAACCGATGCCAACTTTGCGGATAGGAGCTCGGTGAGGGGATATGACGCCACCTCTCCCCTGCAATACATTATCGATGAAGACGATCCGATCGACTTCCGCGGCTACCAGGCAACCATCACCCATCTGAATTTTTCCTACACACCTTTCCAGAAATTCATGACCGAGCCAAACCGGAAGATCGTCCTTGGAAGCAAGTGGCCAACATTCCATTTCACCCACCGGAAAGGCTGGAAAGACATTTTCGGCAGCGATGTCGATTTCGATTACGTGGAATTCATGGTGGATCAAAAAATCCCGCTCGGTACACTCGGGACTTCAAAGTATACAATCCAGTTCGGAAAGTTTGCGAATAGCAAGACCTTGCCATTCGTTGACCTGAAGCGCTTCCGGCAGTCGGATCGCTACCTGATGTCGGCGCCGATGCATTCATTTCAACTGCTCGATACTGCATTGAACACCACCGATTGGTTTCTCGAAGCCCATTACATGCATCACTTCAATGGCGCGATGATCAACAACATTCCCCTGGTCAAAAAGTTGAAACTGCGCACCGTGGCGGGAGCGGGTTTCATGTGGATACGCGAGAACAACTATCGCCACCAGGAAGTTTTGGGAGGTGTTGAACGGATCTTCAAGGTTGGTCCGAGAAGGCGTTTGAAGCTCGGCCTATATGGGGTGGTGTCGGAGTCAAATTTCTCAGCGCCACGCGCTGATTGGAAAGTGAGCATCGACCTGATCGACACCTGGAAGCGGGATTGGTCGTATTGACAAATTTTAGCCTGCAAGAGGATGAGGGCGTTCCCAACACATGTCCAAACTGTTCCGCTTAAGAAAATAAATCCGTATTTTTCGATCCATCGAGTACAGATTGGGATATCGGCTATATGGCTGACACCGAAACATTGCTTCATTTTCCGTGGACATAACAAAGTACCTTGAACGAATCAACTATACGGGCGTCATTGACGTTAACGACGATTTATTGACAAAACTGCATAGGATGCACGTGCACGAAATTCCGTTCGAGAACCTGGACGTTTACTACAAGAGACCGTTCGACTTAAGCATTGAGAACATCTATAAAAAAGTCGTCAACAATGTTCGCGGTGGATTTTGCTATGAGCTGAATTTGCTATTTCATTGCCTTTTGACGGAGATCGGGTTCTCAAGCAGAATCATTGCTTCCCGTATTGTCAACCAGGACGGTACTGTTGGGCCAGAATTCGATCATATGTCCCTATGTGTCAAGACTGGAAAAGAATTTCTGGTGGACGTTGGCTATGGTGACTTGTTTGTCACGCCCATTGAGATTAAGGGTGACGTGCAATCTGACGGACAGAATTACTTTAAGATCGATCCATGGAAAAAGGGTGAGTACATAGTTTCAATGTCACCTGATGGAGCGGATTTTTCGAAGCGCTATACGTTTACTTTGGAGCCGGTGAAGGCCGAAGACTTTCATGCCATTTGCCTGGACAAGCAAACTAACTCAGACTCCTACTTTGTTAAAAACGTAATCTGTACCAGGCCAACGGAAACTGGTCGGGTGACGATTTTTAATGACAAACTTATTGAAACGATCCGCGGCTCGAGAATAGAAACCGCCATTGAAGGGGACAGAAATTTTACACGGTTGCTGAAAGAGAAATTTGGAATTGTAATTCAGTAACGAATGTGCCTGAGCTACCCGAATGTTGGCCTCCGGGGTGTATGGTGAAATCATTTACATAGACTGAAACTGCTCACGATTCGGGTTCAGCGCAGCGCGACTTCCGGCGACCATGCCGATCATTAACTGAGTTAACCAAAATGAAATGTCAAAGATAATCGCCGCCATCAACATGACGCTCGATGGGATCTGCGACCACACGGCCCTGGCCGCTGATGACGAGCTCCATCAACATTACACCGGCTTGCTCAGGAGTAGCAGCACGCTTCTTTACGGAAGAATTACTTACCAGCTTATGGAAAGCTACTGGCCGACGATTGTCGAAAATCCAACAGGTAACAAGGCCGACGACGACTTTGCCATCGCGATAGGCGAGATACCCAAGCTTGTTTTCTCGCGGACGCTGAAGAATGTGGAATGGGAAAGCGCCAGGCTTGCAAAAAGGGACATTCACGAAGAAGTTTCGGAACTCAAACGCCAGGGAGGTAAAGACATTCTCGTTGGAAGCCGGAGCTTGATTGTAATGATGTTGAATCTCAATCTGGTCGATGAGTTTCAGCTGACTGTCCAGCCAATTATTGCCGGCAATGGGCTTCCGCTATTCGACAACATCAAAGACCGGGTTCATCTGAAGCTCTTGAAAACAAAAACTTTCGCAAGTTCCGGTTCAACGACGTTTTATTATGCGCCGATAAAAAAATGACCGGTAATAAATTCGGGGAGCGGGTCGAAAAAATAAGGCGAGAAACTCTTACCTATCTCTGCTTTTTAGAAAAAACGGGCGGCCAAATCCAGTGAGCGTTTCGCTGAGTTTGCCTGTGGCCACCAGTATCCCGTCCCGGAAAAACTGGATCGTATTTTTTTCGGAGCTGACCCGCACGCTGTCACCCTGGGCGACGTCGTTGCCATTCGGGGCGATAAAAATGATTGAATCGCCTGAGTGAACAAAGATCAGGTATAACATGTCGTGCTCCTTGAAATAGCGTTTCAAGCTGTCCTCCCGATGCGTCTGTGGGTCCCCGGCCGTAATCCTGCACCAAAGCCGGCCCGTATGCTTATTAAACATCCTGATGCTATCGACGCGGGCCGAGAACTCATAACGCAGTGCTTTGGCAAACCATTCGCGCTCGCTTTCAAACCGATCCCGCTGCCGGAAAAACAACCGGGCTACGAGCAGGCTGCACACGAGTCCGATACCGCCGAGGATGAGCAATGTTTTCTGCATTGGTGGTGAAGATACGAATGTTCGGCGGAAAGACGGCGGCTACCCTGCACTTCATCCAGTGCTGACTTTACCTCAAAGCTCAGGTCCTTCCATTTCGAATTGTGCCGGTCTATCAATGCCTTCTTCCAGGCCCGCGTTTTACCTTTAATGTATTTCTCGGCCTGTTCTGCTTCTGCTATCGACAGGAACCCCTGATAATACACGAGCTGATTCACGCCGTATCGTGCCGTGAAAGAGTCGGGATTGCGTTTTGTCGAATGCTCCCGGATCCTGGTGACAAGGTCTGTTGTGAAACCGGTA
>DASPNN010000310.1:0-10693 GCA_035626495.1 Chryseosolibacter sp. | reverse complement strand
ACCTGTCCTCCGGCGTTCCGGGATCGGTGGCCGGCATGGTAGAAGCTCACGCGCGCTATGGATCATTGCCGTGGCGGGATCTCATACAGCCTGCAATTGATCTGGCGCTCAACGGCTTCCCGCTAACACGCCGCCAAGCGCGAAGCTTTAATGACATCCAGGATACGGTGCGAAAATACAACACGGTTCCACCTGACTTTTTCCTAAACCAGTGGAATGAAAACGACACGATCCGATGGACAGATCTTGGGCACACCCTGGAACGGATCCGCGACAACGGCTTCAGTGGTTTTTACGAAGGGAAAACAGCGGATGATATCGTCGCGGAAATGAAACGTGGAAAAGGGCTGATCACACACCAGGACCTGGCGACCTACCGCGCCGTCTGGAGGGAACCACTCACCGGAAAATACAAAGAATACAAGATCATCTCGATGGCTCCTCCGTCAAGCGGTGGCGTTGCCTTGCTGCAGCTGCTTAAGTCCGTTGAAAAGAAGCCACTGGCCTCCTTCGGACACAACAGCGCTCCATACATCCATTTACTCACCGAAGCCGAGCGACGCGTATACGCCGATCGCGCCGCATACCTGGGTGACCCAGATTATTTTCCCGTGCCCGTTGCTCAGCTTCTCGAAGAGTCGTATATCGAAGGGCGGATGAAATCTTTTTCACCCGACGCCGCCACGCCGAGTTCGAGCATCAAAGAGGGAAACATCCGCATCGCGGAATCGCGTGAGACCACCCACCTCTCGGTGATCGACCAGTTCGGCAATGCCGTTGCGGTGACCACTACGCTGAACGACTCATACGGATCGCGCGTGATTGTCGGTGGCTCCGGCTTTTTTCTCAACGACGAAATGGACGACTTCAGCATTAAGCCAGGGCAACCGAACATGTATGGTGTGATCGGAGGCGAAGCAAACAAAGTGGAACCCGGCAAGCGGATGCTGAGCTCCATGACACCGACCATCGTGGAAAAAAATGGAGAGCTGCTGATGGTCGTCGGCACTCCGGGGGGATCGACTATCATCACCTCTGTATTTCAGACGATCCTCAATGTCATCGAACATAAAATGACCATGCAGGAGGCGGTGTCGGCACGCCGCGTTCACAGCCAGTGGTTGCCCGATGTGCTCTACCCCGAACGGTATGCCATTGCCCGCGAGGACAGCATCACTCTGACCCGCATGGGTCATCATTTCGACCCTGAATACCTCGGAGGGATCGGGCGTGTTGATGCCATCCTTGTGCTGCCCGATGGAAAACTCGAAGGTGGCGCCGACCCGCGCGGCGATGACACCGCTGCCGGTTTTTAGTGAATAGTTGCCAGTTGCCGGTCGCCGGTTGCCCGTCTGTCGTGACCGCGAACTCACCACGCACCTCAGAAAAGAGAAACAAGTAACCAGTAACAAACAAGTAATCAGTAACTGGACTAGACAGTGACCAGCCACTAGAAACTTAGCACAGCGATCACCGCCATCACAATCCCGATCAGGATCAGAAGTAACTTTCTCATAGGTTTAGCCAGTAGGTTAACTTGAAGACAATGCCGCGATTCTTCGCTTTCAGATCCGCGCTCGCATAGTTGTCGGAATAGACGATGAAAAAATCGGACATGGGTTTATAGCGCCACTGTATTCTGCTGTTAATGTTGAAATTATCCGCCTGGGTATTATACTGCAGGAAGGTTGACCACCATAAGTTGTTGCGCAGACTTACATCAGCCGACGGACAGATGAGCTGGAAAGACGCGCTGCCATATTCGGGGCCGAGATCGATGTTGTTCTGAAGCATGCTGATCGAGAAAGCCCCCCACGGCTGCGCGCGGAAATTTACAGTACCGCCGAATTGCACACGCGTACCGGTGTAGAACGTCCCATACCCGGCAGTGATATCACCACTCAGTGCCTTCCGGGAGTCGGACGTGTATTTGACCGAATGGTGTGTAAAAGCATATTCCCCAACCGGTACCAAGTAATCGTTGCCAATCAAGTCCACGGCATATGGCAGATGTACCTCGGTGTTGAACACCTCGGCCAACAACTGAGACGTATTTTTGAAGAGCACCAGAACATTCACCGACGTGTTCCGCTCGAGAAACCGGCCGCCGGTCCGGTAATTAATGATACTCCATGTATTGGGTTCAATCATATTGATCAGCCTTGATTTTTTGGGGAAGATCAGAAGGCCGAGCCAGGGGTTCACGCTATAATGTCCGATCCGGTAGGTGCTGTCCATTACCGGGTCGTAATTGTTTAACCTGGGGATAAACCCGAGATCGTTGATGTAATTTTCCGCCACCCGTTCGGTGAGCAGGCCTGTATAAAACTTCGGGTGAATATAATTCACTTGTCCGCTGAGATAATGATTGTCATTTGTCTTCTCCGGGGTTTCCGCAGTGTGACCGCGCATGAATGCAGTCCATTTTCCGTCGGTTGACAGGTACTGCAATTCACCTCCAAAGGTGCGGTTAAAGTCGTGGGCAAGATCTCCTTCGATCGCTTTTGTCGTCTGCCGGTTGGCGGCGAAAACTCTGATATTCGACCGGTCGAACACGCGCTGTTGCGCTGCAGCAATGAGGTAATTATTTGCAGACAGGTCAGTGGTCGCCGCGGTTTGCATGTCCATCACACCGATGCGGAGACCCTTTGTCACATTGCCGCTCAAACGCGCGCCGGCCACGATCGGCACCGGCTCTCCGTCGTGCAGTCCGATCTTCCTGGAAAAGAACGGCCGGGTCAACCACGATCCGAAGTTGGTGAACAGGTCGGCATTTTCCAGGAAAAAATTCCGTCGCTCGGGAAACATCAGGGAAAATCGCGTGATGTTCATCATCTGCCTGTCGACTTCCACGTTGGAAAAGTCCGGCCTATATGTCACATCGAGATTGAGCGATGAAGAAAGGGAGAGTTTCATATCGACGCCGGCATTGCCTGTCGTTTGGGTACCGGTCCCTTCTGCGAAATCTTTCGTAGTGGCGCCCGTGATGTAAGGGATGACAGTCGCCCTGCTCCTTTTCGGCGAGATTTTTTCAGGCCACCTCAGCGTACCCAAATGCCCAAGGTCGGTGCCATTAAACTGCAGGGGCACGAACGACCAGGTCGAATACGCATTCGTTTTCATGTCGTTGCGAATGAAATTGACACCCCATTCCAACGCTCCTTCCTTGAACCGCAGTGCGGTGAACGGGATGGCGAGCTCCGCCACCCAGCGATCCTCATATACCGTGACTGCCGAGAACCATTTGTTGTCCCAGTTTTCATTGGTTCTCGACCAAGCGCCAACCAGGTTCACAGCTCCCTCGACCTGCGCGCCGGCTGCGTTTACACCAAAGAGAAAACCATTCGTTCTCTGATTCATGGGATCGAGCAGCACGGAAAACCCATCGCTGCTGAAGAAAGGGTTCAGCTGATCCCTTCTGAGTGTCTGGATCACGAGGTCTTCCTTTTTTTGAAAATTGACGGCGGAAATAAAAATGAATTCCGTGTCGAACAACACGCGTACGTCCGTTTGCTGTACAGCATATCCGGTATCGACGGGCCACTTGTTCAGCAGCCGGGTTGCTTTGGGGGCGTCAGCCCAGGCGGCTTCGTTCAGTATTCCATCCACCTGGATTTTTTCGTTGGTACGCTGAATGGTGATGTTGGCGGTTTGCTGGGCCTGTGAATACGTGACGGTCGCGCTGACAAGCAAGATCGCTACGATGGGATTTGGGCTTCGGAGCATGGGAGTTGGTTTGCCTTACTCTACGAAGCGTCGTCTTAAAGTTTTTCTGGTCATTCCGGATCGCGTGCGCCGCCACTCGAACCGTCTGTGGTGCCAGACAGAAGTATTTTGTCAGTGACAACAAGGTCCTCGTGGGGCTCAGCATGCATTCTGTTCGCCTGTGCGCCTGGTACCGGATAAAGCAGTAATTTTGTGTGAACTGGCTGATTGCGTGGTGCGTCTATCAGGAGTATATAACCGACATTGCGTTTGAAAAGAAGAGTTCACTGGATCCTGAGGAACCGATTTCTTCAACACACCTTATTTTGGGTTTCGCATGTGCTGTTTTACGGCACGTTGTATGGAAGTTTTGCCGACAATTACGAGCAAACGATCCTGGAAGAGGTTATTTACCTCCCGGTGAGAATGGCGTTCACGTACTTCACCCTGTATTATCTCCTGCCCAAATTTCTTCTTCCGGGCAAATACGGTGTATTCGTGACGTGGTTCTTCCTGAGCTCTTTCGTGGCGGGATTGCTGCAGCGATATGTTGCATTTCAGATCCACTACCCGATCTACTACCCCGAAGCGTTGCAGGACCCCTGGTTCTATCTTCCCAAAATTGTCAAAGGATTCGTCGGCATTTACCCGGTGGCGTTTGTCGCCGTCGCCATTAAATTATTGAAGTATTGGTATGCCAATCAGCAGGCACAGCAAATCCTGACGCAGGAAAAGCTGCAAGCGGAGTTGAAATCCCTCAAGACCCAGATCCACCCCCACTTTCTGTTCAATACACTCAACAACCTTTATGCGCTCACGCTCAAAAAATCTGAGAAGGCCCCTGAAATGGTGTTGAAGCTCTCGGAGCTGATCAATTACATGCTCTACGAATGCAAGAGCGACGAGGTGCCGTTGTCGAAGGAGGTAAAATTCATACGCAATTACGTGGACATCGAGAAGATGCGTTACGGCGACAAGCTCGATGTCGATATCCGGGTCTCCGGCGATCTTAATAACCGGAATATTGCTCCGCTGATCCTGTTGCCGTTTGTCGAGAACTGTTTCAAACATGGAGCAAGTGAAAACCTCGTGCAATCGTGGGTGAAGATCACGGTGGACTCACATGCGGATCACATTGTGGTAAAAGTGGAAAACAGCAAATCCGGAAAGAATGGCGGGAACGGCAACCACGGAATTGGCATCCAGAACGTGAGGCGGCGGCTTGACCTGCTCTACCCCGAGCAGCATGAGCTGAAGCTGATCAACGGGGAGGAAACTTTTCTGGTCGTCCTTTCGATAAACAGATAACACCAAACAGCGAAAAACGATGAAGTGTATCATTGTCGATGATGAACCGCTCGCAATTGAGATTCTTGAATCATACGTGGAAAAGATCGAGCAACTCAAGCTTGAGGGCACATTCAGAAATGCGGTTTCTGCATTTACGTTTCTCCAGCAAAATAATGTCGAGCTGATATTCCTGGACATCCAGATGCCCAAGCTGTCGGGTATCGATTTTCTGAAATCGCTCAAGAACCCGCCGAAGGTTATCTTCACAACTGCATTCCGTGATTACGCCCTGGAAGGGTTTGAGCTGGAAGTCGCGGACTACCTTTTAAAACCTATTCCGTTCGAGCGATTCCTGAAAGCGGTTGCGAAGGTACTGCATCAACCCGCCCTTGCTCCTGCTCCTGCGGTAACAAAAAGCGAGGCGACAGAAGACTTCATTTATTTCAGGGTCGACAAGAAAATGGTGAAGACTAAGATCAGCGACATTCTTTACATTGAAAGCGTGAAGGACTACGTGAAGGTGCGGACTCCGGAAAAAGATATCGTCACCCAGCAAAAGATCAGCTACCTGGAAGAGAGTTTACCGAAGAGTCAATTTTTGCGGATTCACCGCTCCTTTATCGTCAATAAGGAAAGGATCGATGCCTACACGGCGACGGATGTCGAGATTGGGAAGTTTCACGTGCCGATTGGCCGCAACTACAAGAATGATGTAATCCGGATTCTTTCGAAGAATGTGTTCTGAGATATGAGTGTCGTGGAAAAGTTCGATAGAACTTCGCGTTCCACTCCATAGTCTTTGGTGAAGATGGAAATTCGTGAGTTGCCTCCAAGGCCGGCCGGGCTACGCCTACACGTTTCCGCGCTGCACCATACCCGCGCTACTTGTCCCGATATTTCGGGATGCCCCTTCCTGGCCCAAGGTATGCTGATGCGCTTCAACGTGTACGCTGTAAGAAAAATGCAAGTGAGCATTTAGGTCGGTATCCACGAAGATGATTGTGTGAGCAGAACTCCTTTCGATGCATGTTTATTTATCGCCGGAATAACGCCGCAATTGAAGTTTTTTTGGCAAGGTTTGGATTTCCCCGGACTGACATAATTTCGAGGTCAGAATTTTTTGATTGTAAACTCGACACGCCGGTTCATCTTCCGTGTGTCTTCAGAGTCGTTGCTGGCGATCGGTTTTGACCCGCCATAGCCTTTACCGGTGATACGTTTTGCATCGATACCCTTCGACACCAGGTAGCGTTTGACACTGTTGACCCGCTCTTGCGAGAGCCGCAGATTGTCTTCATGCAGGCCGCGGTTGTCCGTATGGCCGGATAGTTCAATTCGCACGTTCGGATTGCGCTTCAGGAAAGAGACGACCATGTCAAGCTCGTCATAGGATTCGGGCAGCAGATCTGTTTTTGTCTGGACAAAAAGCACGCTTTTCAGGTTTACCCTGGTTCCGACTTCGAGTGGCTGAAGCGAGTAGTTCATTTCCAGGTCAGCCATTTCGTAAGCCTGGATGTCCAGTTTCTCAAGGGCGCTGACATATCCATCCGCTTCAATGCGGATCGTGTAATTGCCCGTCGGCGGAAGCTCAACGCTGTATCCATTGCTCCTTGCAACGGCGGACAGCGGTTGATTTTCGGATGGCCCGGCGAAAGAGAGCGTCGCGTTGACGGCTTGTCCCGTCTTTGAATCGGTGACTTTGCCGTAGACCTTTACGAATGCAGGTCGGGTCACTTCGGGCGGCCGGGTGGCCAATGCCGTGTCAGGGGTCACGGTCACAGATGCGAAGATGGTATCCTTTTTCGCGACGACCGGTTCCTTTTCTTCGTAGCGATTCAGTCGCAAATCAGAGTAGCGGTCGCTGTTGCGAGTGCTGGTCAGCAACGAGAGTCCAAGGCCCGGATAATCTCTGAAAAACAGCTCGCGGCCTTCGGTATTGATGGGAGTTCCAAGGTTTACGGGCGCCGACCATGAAGTCCATGTGTCGTCCTGTCTTGTGGAAGCATACACGTCAAAGCTTCCGAATCCGCGCCGACCATTCGATGAAAAATACAACGTCTTGCCGTCTTCGCTTAATGCGGGGCTCAGTTCCTGGAACTGAGTATTGATCTGACTGCCCAGGTTCCGTGGCTCAGACCACTTTCCGTTTTCGTTGATGCTTAGGTAGAGGTCATCAACTCCATAAGTTCCGTAGGTCTCGGCGGAGAAAATGAACACTTTCAGGTCACGCGACATAGTTCCGGACAGGAAGGTGGATTTGTTCTGGAAGTAGGGAATGATGATATTTTTCGGGCGGGTCCAACCGTTGGTAGTTCTCGTGGCGGAGGCTATTCCCTGTGTGCGCGCCAGATTCCCGGACGCATCATAATGGCTGAGCAGGAAGATCTCATTGCCATCCACGGACACGCCTCCAACGGCGTTATAGGCCCGGTCATTGATCTCAGCACCGCCATGACGAGGCGCGGACCATTGCTGGCCCGTCCATTCTGAAACCCAGATATCGCCCGGGTCGCGTTTTCCACCGATGTTGGAGGGATGGTTTGCTATCGTAAAATACAGCGTGCGGCCGTCCGCGGTGAGAACCGGGTTTAATTCATCATAGGGCGTGTTGATATTTCCGAAAGGACTGGCACCATTATCTTGCGCGTGAGAGCTTTGCAACATGACCAGCAACAACAACAGTACAAAACACTTTTTCATCCTGCCTTAACTTACAAATATACTTCCAAATCCGCCATACGCGTTCGGCCTATTTACTTACCCATCGATTATTCTTCACCAGGAATCGCCAGGGCAATTTAGCGTCCTCACCAGCATAGTCGATGCCGATACGCGGACCTGCGACAATATGGTGTCCTGCAATTTTATGGCCAGTATCTTCAATCCAAACTTCGTCATCCAGCAGATACTTTCCATTCAGCCGGCGATCAATGCCCAGGGCTTTGGACAACTTGCCTGGGCCGGAGGTCAAGTGATTTTCGTTATTGGACAAACCCCTGCGAACCCGCATTTCGTGAACGCCGTCGACCGGTTCGAGCGCACGGACCAATACCGCATCCGCTATCCCTTCGCGGTTGGTTACGACGTTGAACAAATGGTGCATGCCGTAGCAGAGGTATACATAAGCGAACCCGCCTTTTCCGAACATGATGGCGTTACGGTCGGTTTTGCGGTTGTTGAAGGCATGACATCCCCGCTCTTTCCATGAATATGCTTCTGTTTCAACGATCATGCCGCCGGTCACAACGCCGTTTATACTGGTGTACAATACCTTTCCGAGCAATTCCCGGGCGATTTTTACAACGTTCTGCCTTTGATAAAAATCCTCGGTTAACTTCATTCCCGTTCTTTCCTGTGTTTAAAGATTTTATAAATTTGACGCCTTGTAATTAACAAACAAACACACAAAACTTTAATTCCGTCATGAAAAAATCTTTACTAATCGTTGGAATGCTGATGGTGTTCCTGATCGCGGATGCGCAGGTCCAAACACCTTCTGCGAGTCCTTCGGGCTCCGTTTCAACCACGGTGGGACTCACAGAGATCAAAGTCGAATATTCACGCCCCCGGGCGAAGGGACGGAAGATCTTTGGCGACGGTCCTGATTTTCTTGTACCCTACGGCGCAATTTGGAGAACCGGCGCGAACAACGGAACAAGGATCACTTTTGCAGATGATGTGACGGTCGAGGGAAAATCTGTGCCGAAAGGTCAGTACCTCATTTTCACCTGGCCGGGCGCGACCGAATGGACTGTGTCGCTCTACAAGGACGTGAAACTTGGCGGCAACACAAACGACTACAAGGAAGCCGACGACGCGGTGAAGTTCAAAGTGAAGCCCGAGAAGCTTACGGAACGCGTGGAGACGTTTACCGTCAACATCGGCGATATCTCAGACGATAACAAAACAGCGAAAGTCCAGCTGGCATGGGAGAACACATCGGTGAAGTTTACCGTTGGTGTAGACTTCGACCAGCGCGTTATGAAGTCGATTGAGAGTGCAACCAACATCAGCCCCGGGACCTACTACCAGGCTGCCTCGTACTATCTTGAGAATGGCAAGGACCTGAAGAAAGCCCTTGAATGGATCACAAAAGCAGCCGACGCTGATGAGAAAAAGACCATGTATTGGGTCTGGCACCAGAAAGCCAAAATACAGAAAGCGTTGAATGACAAACAAGGCGCGCTTGCATCGGCCAACGTGTCACTGGCGGCGGCGAAGGCGGATAAGAACCGAGACTACGAAAAGATGAATGAAGAGCTGATCAAGTCGCTGAAGTAATATCGCAACATAAAAATTTTGAAGGCCGTCTCTGAAAAGGGATGGCTTTTTTTATGCCGGCGACGCGCCATTTTGCGGCAGGCTCACAATGAATCGCGCATAGGCGCCCTCCTCCGTCTCCACCTCAATTGTGCCGTGCACTTTGCTCAGCACATTTTTGACCAGATATAACCCAAGGCCATTGCCGGTAGAAAGCTCATTCCCGCGATAAAACATATTGAATATTTTGTCTTTAAGCTCGCGCTTGATGCCGGCGCCGTGATCCTCGACAATAATGTGCACGTGATCGTGGTTGTTGTCGACCTGAAGCAATACCTTCCGGTCCAACGCCCGGTCGCTGTAGAAGAAGGCGTTCTCGAGCAGATTGCTCAAGACTATCCCCAGGAGCATTCTGTCGGTCTCGATGTTAACGTTGTCGTGTATCTTCAGCTCAAGGTCATTAGGCCGGTAAAACGGCAGTTCCTGCAACACTTCGTCGATCAGCATCATCAGCAGCGGTTTGTTGATACTTTCCTTATAGATCTTTTTCTTTTCGATGGTATGCTTCTGCAGTAATTTTTGCAAAGTCCGGTCGAGGGCCATGACGGTTTTGTGCAGGAAGTCGGTATACATCAGGTGATAGCTCGCCGGATCGCGTTCAAGCTTCGCTGCGCGGATCAGTCCGAGCATACTCGAGATTGGACCACGCAGATCGTGGGAGGCCCGATAGAGAAAGGTCTCGAGCTCGCGCAGGGCATCCGTAAGTTTCTGCGTCCGTTTTTCCACCAGAAGCTCGAGCGTCGTGTTGACTTCTTGCAGTTTGCGCTGGGCTTTCTCCAGCTCTGTGCTGCGCAACTCGAGGGTATCCCGTTGTGCGCCAATTTCTTCGTTAACCTGCCGGAGCTCGTGCATTTGCTCTTCAATCAGCTCCTTCTTTTCAGCGACCTCACGCAGCAGTGACTTGATTTCAACGTTGGACTGCTTTAGTTCATTTGTCCGCTGACGCACCAAATCTTCCAACTTGAGCTGCTGCTTTTGCAAAAAGCGCACGCGTGTTCGATAGAGCGCGTATAAGATTAGCGCGATTGATATTACAGCAGCCGTACGGAACCACCATGTTCCCCACAGGGGAGGCTTGATGTAAATCGTAAGAAGAGTCGCCTCTTCCGGCCAATATTTTCCGTCGAATGAAGATTTGACCCTGAGCGTGTAAGTACCCGGGTCGAGGTTGGTGTAGTGAATGAACCGCTTTTCCGCGGTGGTGTACTGCCAGTCCTCATTAAAACCCTCAAGCATGTACGCGTAGTTCATGCTTTCCTGCCAGTTATAGGTCAGGGAGGAAAATGTCAGGGTGAAAGAATAATCCCGGTAGGAAAGATTGACACGGCTGCCCTCGGCGATCGACCGGTCGAGCACAGTTCGACCGTCGTACTTTTTT
>DASPNN010000309.1:0-7767 GCA_035626495.1 Chryseosolibacter sp. | reverse complement strand
ACGGTAAAAAGAACGGTCTTTGTAGTATTCTAATAGCCGGGCATTTGCCTCAGGATGATCAATTGCATACAGCACCCGGTTTTTAAAGTGGATATCATTTCGCGTGAGGTCGCCTGACGGCATCGGCCGCAGTACTCCGGTGCCGGCGGATAGGAGCACAACAGCGTTTCTAATCCCTTTCTCTTCGACAATCCGGTACACATCCGTTCGCTCCCTGACAATCCTGTTTTCCCGCCACGCAATGACAGGCAGTTTAACAAGGGCAATGACAATTGTCGCATAAATCAAAACCTTCGCACGGAAATTGTTTTCACGAAATACTTTCACCACCACAAACAGCACCAGGAAAGGAAACGCCTCAAAATAGAAACGGGGTCCGTACTGGTTGCCCCCGATTTCATAATAAAAAAAGTACCCGACCATCAGCGCGATAAAAAAGTAATCTTCCGCAGCAAAAACAGCGGATGCCTTTCGCGATATCTTTCGAATCAGAAACACAAAATACAGGGCAAGCAACACCGGCGAACACCAATAGACAAACATCGCGATTCTCCGCAAGATGTGTTCAACCCCCTGAAGAGGTGTGTGGCCATTCACAAATCCGAGTGCTTCATTCTTATATCCCCACATGGTGACAGGCTCCACCGGATTTCCGGTAATCGCGTAATTATACCAAAGAAGCAACCCAAAAAATGGAGCCGCCCCGATAGCCACCAGGAGGAAAAATCTAAAAGATTTCCAACCGTGCATATGAAGCCATACAACCAAAAACGGAAAAAAAAGTAAAAACGCCGTGTAGTAGCGAGTTGTGCTGATAATCCCAAGGCAAACACCGGCGAGTAGCCCATGCCTGGCGCGCCGATGCAAGGCAAAGCGGTCGGCCGCGCTTACGAAAAGCAAAGTTGCCAGAACACACAGAACATGCGAAAAGTAGGAAGCGGCATTAAAAATAAAAAAAGATGTAAACGCAAGCATCAGCGTGGCCCAACCCGCGACCTCCGCGCCATATTTTCGCAAACAAAGACGGTGAAAGACGAGGATGGCAACGATCGACAAAAGGGGGTTAACCAGCGAAGCCGGAATCCCAACGGCAGTGATCAGGGCAATCACGAGTGGCCAGCCAGGCGGAAACCGACCCACCATTATTCCGTCCTTGATTGCGATGTGATTGAAACCAAAGGATTTTTCAATTGGATGGCTCGGGTCCCAAAGCTTCCCGTCGCGCAGGGTTTGCGCCTGGTAAAGGTAAACGTATTCATCCGACGAATTCGGAAACTGCTCGAGAACTACAAACGTTACAATGAGGACAATACATGCATAAGCGACCGTAATGGACGCAATAAACCGTGGCGGATTCAACACCATCGCTTCCTCGATAAAATTTACCCCCCGGGCTAAACGCGGCATGCGATAGAACAACAATGCAATTACCAGCGTTGCGGCAATCCACCACAATTCGAATGCGGCGACCCTGAAAAGATCGTTGTAATAGGCCGGGGTCTTCCCCTCCCCCATCGGCAAGTACGATATCAGGAAACGGTGAATCTGGTCTTCGAAAATAAAAAAAAGCGCACCGCCGGCGAGGCACAGTGCGAGAATGGTGACAACGATACGATGAAACTGATCTACGTTTTTATTCGGGTTCGATACAAGAATGGTCGCAGACTGGTTCACACTCGGAAATTATAAGATCGGTCCACACTACAAACACCACGTTCCTACACGCTTGCTTACCGCACGTCCTCAAGTTTCATTCCGATTAAACGTTCCAGGTCAAGTTTTGAATTTTTGTAATCTCTTTCCGCTTCGATCTGTGCAACCGTTGTCGTGCTAAAAGTACTCATGCTTAGTGAATACTGCTCGAATGTGATCTCCCCGTTCTTGAATTTTTGTTCAACGAGCTTATGCGAAGTTTCATTGTCCAGGGCTAGCTGTGACTGGATTTTATAAACCTTTTCGCGCATCAGATACTCGTTGTAGGCCTTCAATACCTGGTTTCGAACGGTCAGCTTCTGTGAATTCACCTGCGTCTGGGCGATCATTAGCCGTTCGCGGTTTTGCTTTACGTTATAGGGGATATTGAAAAACATTCCAAGAGACACCGTCGCGCTGACATTATACTTCGGGAAAAACACCGCACGGCTGTAAATGTCCGAATTCGGATTCAAAACAAATTCGTTGACGTTTCCGGTGAACCTGACAATGTCGGCCCACTCGACTGAGCTTCTCTTCAGGTCATAACCGGCAACATTCACCTGTCTTCTGAACATCTCGTTATCGGGATGGTTTCTCCAGGCGATCTGGACAAGCTTTTCGGCAAAGTCATTGGTCTGCGCATTTTCAGGCAAAATGACTTTATTGTAGTCAACATACTGAGCCATCGCGCTGGTACTGACAAACAGAAAAAAAATGATCCTTTTCATGGGAGTGAGACTGGTTTTATAGTAAATCAACTGAATAAAGTTTCCTTTCAAACGACTGTATTTTCACAATGATCGCGTACGCCGCGATTCCTATCAGGTTCATGGGTTTGGTAAAAATCGCATCCTGTGTAAAGTGAGCGACCGACAAAGCGAAGAACGGCACCAGGTAGGCAAGATTGAAAGTCTGTAGCAATGGGTCCGTGATCGAGAAGTAATTATTGATCCCTTTTACCATCACAATGAAGAAAAATACCTGGAACATGAATAGCCCGATGTAGCCGAGCTCGAGCCCCAGCATGAGATAACCACTATCGGGGTCAATGCCTGTGGCCAGTTCGTGGCCTCTGGAATAGCGGGTTCCATTGGTGCCCGTGGTATAAAGTCCGCCCCCGATGGGATGCCGTTGAACATATCGCTGAAAACGTTGGCGCTTGATGTCGCGCACGATCATCGATGGATCTTCACTGGGACTGAATGTTGAACGCAAGCGGTTGACCGTCCCGCTGTAAAACGGCCCGAAGAAAACGATCCCGCCAATAAATCCTGCCGCAAGAGTTGCGATCATTGTTCGCCTGCTTTTTAAAGTAACGAGTATATAAAATACAATACCAGCCGCGACCATCGCGGTGGCTGTCCGTGTTCCGGAATAAAGCATAGCCATCAGAATAAATATCCCGCATGAGACCAGAACGATCCTGAGTGAAGTTTTGAACGGGCCGAGTGCCAGGACCAAACACGCCAGCGCCCCCATTCCTGTAAAAAGGCCGTAGGCAGAAGGATCGGAGAGAAACGAAAACTTGCGCATCTTACCCCATATAAAGTAAAGCGCCAGACGCTCGGGGTTCTCGGTGATCCAGCGTTCCTCAAAACCCAGCAATCCGAACCATTCCTGGTAAGCTCCATACGCCGCGACGATAAAGCATATTGACAACCAAAACACCGTGAATCGCTTGATGTCTTGCACGGTCGTGAACATGTGAAAACAAACTATGAAGAGAAGGATGGATGAGTTATTCCGCATCGCCACAAGCCATGCCACCTGCGATACAGCCGCCGGATTGACAACCTGCATCACCTGATAAAGGGTGACGATAACAAATGCGATCGTGATGGGATGCTTGAAACCGGTCCAATCGCGCTTGTGGTATCCATTGATAAATACCGCCAGAAATGTCAGACCGGCGAGCGCATCATAGACCGTTCCATATGGAAACCCCGTCCTAAACAAACGTTCAACATAGAACATGAAAACGCCCATTAATAAGAGCAGGTAAAAGCCCATGCGGAAATCGCGCACAACAACGCCGACAACGGCTGTGCCGAATATGATCATCAATATCACCGGGCCGATGATTGCACCGGAATGTGACATCACGTATGTAACACCAAGCGAGACCGCCAGCAACACAACAAACAACCCAACGGTCGGATACCAGCTTTTTATTTTGCCCAGATACATCGGCTTAAGATAAAATCACAATCTTCAAGAAAATGTAAACGTAAACTCCAAAGACAAACAAGTAGGAAATCCAGCGGATGAGATCCGTTTCAGTGAATGTCTTTACCTCTGGTTCTTCGATCGGCTGTTCTTCTTCGAGATCCTCTTCTTCAATCATCTTCTGTTCATGTAGAAATTGTTCAACAACACCTAAAATTGCCGTGCCTAAAAATTCATGAGGTAAAGGCCCGGCCAGACTCTTTCATACACCCCGTCGCCCACAGTTTTTCACAAAAAGCCGGAGTATTGCAGCCATATCAGGCACCCTTGCGATTGCATGGTGAACCGCTTACCCATAAGGCTTCACAAACTCGTATAGGGATTCTTATAGAACTTGAGAATTCTCTTGCTGGCAAATGTCCAACCTGTGCGATACCATTCAAAAATCTCACGGAATACACGCAGTGTGTTGATGCCGAATTTCCTGTACAGAATAATTTGATTCAGTATAAATACGATCCCGTACGAAATTAAAGTCGCGAACGCCGACCCAATGACGCCGAACTGGCTGAGGAAAATAAAATTGAAAACTATATTCAGCACTGCGACGAGCACCAACAGATAAAAATTAATTTTCGGATTCTTCGTGCCATCCATAACAGTTCCGAACTGCCGGTTAAACGGAATAATTAACGTATAAAACAACGTCACTCTGAGAATCGCAGCCGCGTCCAGATACTCTGCGCCAAAGATCAGCGTAATGGCGAGTTCGGCGAAAATGTAAAGCGGCAATACCATCGGCAAAGTCAGCGCGAGGATCAGGCTGACAGACTTGATATAGACTTCACGAACACCTTCGGGACCCTGTTCTTTCAATCGTTGCGCGACCTGAGGAAAAAACACACCGGCAATAGCCACTGTCGGCACTTCCACAAGATTCGACAGTCTGACCGCCGGATTGTAAATTGCGACCCCTGCGGCCGAAATCAACCGTCCGATCATCCAACTGTCCGTGTTCTTTACAAACATCGAGCTGATGTTCGTCCCTAACGTGAATTTGCCGTAATGGAAAAGCTCCACAAGCATTTTTTTGTCAACGGTGGGGCTGTATCTGATCGTGCCACGGACAAACGAATAAGACACAAAACACGAAACGACAGATGCGATTAGTTGTACAATCGCCAGTTCAAGCAACGTGGGCGTGTTGTTAAAGATATACTTTATGATGATATAGATCGAGAGTATCCCAAGTCTGAATATGTTGCTGATGAAAATGCCGCGGAATTTCAACTGAGCCTGCTGCAGGTATTCACAATGGTGAAAAGGAATATACACCAGGTTGTTGATCGCATAGACGAAGAACAAAGGGACGAGCTCAGACGCGTTCCAGAATCGCGCAAGGGGAACTGCCGTGCCCAGAATAAATACGGAGATTGCGAGCGCCAATCCGCAATGTAAAATAAACGAAGCGGTGACGATCTTCGGTTTGTGACCATCCTCGGCGCTCACAAGATGGGTGATGAATGGGTTCCTGATGAATCCTACCCGCACCATCTCAAGGATCGCCGTAACGCTCGTGAACAAGACCCAGATACCGATCTCTTCCTTTGTCATCATTCTCGCCATGAAAAATATGGTGAGAAATCCGAAAAAGACCATGGATATCCGGTCAAGCAAAGAATAGAATCCGTGCGAAAATAATTGCGAATTTGCAGAATCAGCCAACGCGAAAAGGTTTAAGATTGATCAATGAAATTCAACATCTCACAGTCCTGGTGAAATTTTCATACCTGGATACGCGATCGTTTGCGCCGCTGGTTGACCTGAAGAGTTTGAGGACGAAACCGGCTAATTGGCATTAGTCCTCCGACGGTATTCAGCTTCCTTTTGAACCAATACCTGCTTGATCACCGCTTTCGCCATATCAGCATCAAGGTTCTCTTTATCCAATTGCTGCCTGGATCTCTCCAAGGCATCATGGATCATCTTCATGCTGACATGATCGTTGAATGGCTCGCGCAGCGGCTCAACATCGAAATCAGCCGGAATATGTTTTTTGAAAATATCAAAAACCTGGTTTGTGTTCTTGACATCGCGATCGGACAATTCCGCCAGGGCCGCATTCACATGCTCTTCTTTTGTATTATCGATCGTCCGCAGGATTTGATCCATGCTGATATTCGATCGATCGGCATGACGAATGACATCTTCAGCCGCCTGGTTGACCGGTGTGCGGTATTTCCGGATTTTCGTCTGGACATAGTCGGGCATGTATCCAGGTTCCTGATCATTGACGATGGCGGACGCAACCAGTTCGGGCAAGTACACTTTATAGAACACGAACGCGCCGGCAGCCGCAGCAGCAAAAAGAACGACGACCACAATCACAAATTTTTTCACGATGACGAATTTACGTACTTACAACTTAAGATCCTTTGTCTCGACACGGTTCAGGATCGCCCCTCCGAATTTTTTCCCGAGGGACTTTAGGTAATAGATCGACTCACGGTCGAGTTGCTTAATGGGTGAATCCGCGGAAAATACCGATATGACCTTGTCGGCGTAACGCACGAGCTCCTTTGTGTCCGAATAGTCATTGAGCGCAGCGCCTTCGAGCAGAATATAATCAAAGCTGTCGGCCAGGGCGGATATCAGGTTCCCAAAGTCACGACCGGAGAGAATTTCCGCAGGCGATTCCGAACCGCTGCCTGCGTTACCCACTATATAAATATTCTTATACTTGGTCGGATTGATAAGGTCATAAGTGTTTTCCTCATACTCCTGTTGATCGGCTTCCGGTCGTGAATGACCATTGGCACTTGCGAGCATACGGTGTTTCCGGCTGTCGAGCACTTTCAGATCACTTTGATTTCGTCCCAGAATCTGCGACAATGAGTTATTCTTGAAATTCGTGTCGATGATCAGGACCCGCTTGTTTACCAGACTCAGGACGTAAGAAAGGCAGAACATAAAGAATGTCTTTCCATCGCGCTTCTTAGGACTTGTGAATAAGATCACCTTCGCGTTCAAGGATTCGATCTCGTGACGGAGCTTTCGCAAGTTCGACTTAAACATCTCCATTTCCTCGTTGCCACTCTGCTGATTAAAGTATGAACGGATGTTGAAGTTGCGGTTATCGATCCGGTTCAGGCAGCCGGCGAGCGGCAACCCGATCACACGTTTGAATTTTTCCGGAGTTCTGACCGAGCCATCGATCAACTCCAATACAACAATTACGAAAAAGCAAAGGGCGAAACTGGTAACCCCGGCAAGACCAATAATGATAATCCTTTTTGACGTCTCTGGAAATGCCGGCGGCACTGCCGATAACACCTGGTGGATCGTATTGTTGTCGGCAAGCCGGTTTTTCGCTTCATTGTATTTTTCAGTTGCGTCCTTATATTCGTTGGAGGCAAGCTCAATTTCTTTTTCAATCGCACCGAGGCGGGCTTCCTTCGACGCGTAGCCGGAAATGTTATATTCAACCGTGCGGATCTTGGATTCAATCAACGCAAGTTTTCCCTTCTCGACCTGCAGGTTGATCTGGGCGTCCTTGAGCTGCTGCTGGAGATCCGAAATCGTCACGCCAGTGCCAAGCGTGGTTCCAGCACGCGACACATTGTCGATCTGAACGCGCAACTGCTCACGAAGCAGCGCAAGTGAATCGGCCAGCTTTTGATCCTTCATCCCACCAGTGACATACCGCTCGTTGATCTTTCCAATCTTTCCCTGGAGTTCTACGACACGATGGTTGCCTCCCGTCGTGATCGGAGCACTCGCATTCCTAATATCTTCCTGCAGACGCTGGATCGTCAGGTCATAGCGGGAAATATTGGCTACGGTAAGGTCGCGCTCATTCTCGAGTTCCGCCAGCTGCGTGAACCGCGCGCCACTCTCGCCTTGGGG
>DASPNN010000308.1:0-3056 GCA_035626495.1 Chryseosolibacter sp. | reverse complement strand
TTCCTGGGCATACGGCTTCACGTAGCGGAAGCATGGCCGGTAATCATACGTCTTGGTCGCCGGATCAAAGGCATCGGCAATCTGCGAGTCATGCTGCATGATGTCTCCGATAAAAAGAAGAGAAAGCCGGGTGGTATCCTGTGCCCGGGCGAAGATGACGCCGCAAAGCCAAACCAAAATAAAAAACGATCTGCGCATAGTGAAACAGTTGATCAATCAAGTTACCATCATGATCTTATCCTCGGCGACGACAAATACCCTGTCATCCCTGCGGGGCCGGATCTTTGCCAGTCCTGTGAACAAACCAAAGGCCGGAATATATGCCTGCCGCTCGCCAAAATAAAAGCACGGTAATGTTACCGACTGACGGCCTTGTCCCCGCAGCACCACCCCCGGGTGAATGTGACCCGAAACATTATACAAGCCCGCGGGAATTGACTCGAGGGGATGATGGGTGAAAAGAAAATTGCCGATCGTCAGTGAATTGTGAAGCACAATGCCCTTGCGAAAATACTGATGGTCACTCATAATATCGTGATTGCCGATCACCAACTCAAATGTAATGGGACGAAAGTGCTTCACAAGCTCGCCGAAAACTTCCCATTCAGGATTGTAGTGACTGTGGAATAGATCCCCCAGACAAATTACGCGCGTGGGTCTCGTGAGATGGATCAGGTCGACCAGCATTTCGATATTCCGGTCATTCGCCCGTTGGGGAACAGCAATGCCCGACCGGCGAAAATGGCTGATCTTTCCCAGGTGAAGGTCTGCAAGCAGCAATATCCCGTACCGGTTCCAATACACCGCCTTTTGCGGAAACAATTCAATCGTTTCTCCCAAAATGTCAACATTCATCAGGCCGGGAACATTATTTTTTTAAATGAAAAATCCCAAGTTAACAGTTTCCTCAATGCTCCGGATAATTTTATTAGTCGCATTTAATTTGCCCCTGTATTTCACGGCCATGGCACAAAATCCTGATTTGTTTGAAAGAGCCCACTACACTTCGGAGGGGGACACCCTGCCTTATCGCCTTCTCAAACCCTTTGAAACGCAGCAGCAGACAAAATACCCGCTTGTCGTGTTCCTCCATGGCGCGGGAGAAAGGGGAAACGACAACGAAGTCCAGATCAAACATATTTCCGCTCTTTTCCTGGATGAGCAGAACCGGAAAAATTATCCGGCATTTGTCCTTGCCCCGCAGTGCCCTAGAGGACACGTTTGGTCGAGCTTCAGGCGCGATGGCCAGCAAGTACGACTGAAAAATTTGGCGTCACGGCCCGCACAATTGTTGCTCCGGCTCATGGATGAAATCTTGAATGAGTTGCCGATCGATCGCGAACGGATATACATCGTCGGGTTGTCGATGGGTGGCTTTGGTACGTGGGACCTGATTGCGCGCCATCCCAACAAGTTCGCCGCGGCAGTTGCGGTTTGCGGCGGGGGTGCTGCCGGAACTGCGCCAAGCATTAAGCATATTCCTGTCTGGGCATTTCACGGTGGACTGGATAAGGTTGTCCTTCCGCGTGAATCCCGCAGCATGATACAGGCGCTCCGGGACGCTGGCGGATCGCCCGGCTATACGGAATATCCCCATGTCGAACACAACAGCTGGGTCAATGCCTTCAAAGAACCGGAGCTTCTTCCGTGGCTGTTTGATAAACGGTTGACCAATATTCAGCAGTAACTTTACTCATCGGCGTACTCCAAAGCCATTTTCTTGATCCGGTCTTCCAGTTTTTCACTTGTGAGCTTTTCCCGCAGGTGATCCACCATGATTGGAAAGGCGAACGGGGTCGGCTTATCGGGGCGCGTGATGATGATCTTTTGCTTCGCGATCCGCTCCAGCGCGCGACGGAGCCTTTGTTCTTCGAGCTGAAAATCCATCACCTCTTCATAAGCCTGCCGGAGCAAAAGGTTGTGGGAATCGTAATCGTGAAAGACGTTGAAGAACAACTGCGAAGACGATTGAAGATGCTTGTCTTTGACCGGTTTCCCCGGATATCCTTTGAAGACGAGTCCGGAGATAGCAGCAATGTCCCTGAACTTTCGGCGCGCCATTTCGATGGAGTTAATGCTCGCCTGAATGTCCTTCCCAAGGTTCTCGATCCCGAGCACATCCGTCTCGACTGCCTCGTCGATCGGGATGGGTTGGTCGGATAAAAGCTCGAAGCCATAGTCGTTCATCGCAATTGAAAATGTGATCGGCTGGATCTGTGATATCCGGTAGGCCATCAATGCAGCAATGCCTTCATGAACAAACCGCCCTTCGAAAGGATACATCAGCACATGATAACCTTCCGTGGTTTTGAAGTATTCAATAAGGAAGTCGGATTTTCCGGGCAGGTGCGAACGGTAACGTTGCAAGTCAAACAAAGGCTTCAAAAACTGCAACTCCACATCGGAAGCGACACCGCGCACCACTTCGTCGATTTTCAGGCGGATCATCTCACTCATTTGCGAGGACAACGGCATTCGTCCCCCTTCCCAGGAAGGCACTTTTCCCGATTTTCGATTCGACTTTCGGACATGAACTTCCATCTCCTTAATGCGCACGAGCTCGAGACTACGGCCGGCAAACCAGAACACATCGCCGGGGTTCAGTCGCGCAATGAAATACTCTTCAATCGTACCCAGGTACTTGCCGCTGACGAAACGGATGTGCAGCGAACTGTCCCCAACAATCGTTCCGATCGACAGGCGGTGTTTCATCGCGATGTGACGGTTCTCAACTTTGTATATCCCATTGCGGACAACCACCTTCCGGTATTCATCGTAAGCCCGTAGAGAATCCCCTCCGGTGGTGATGAAATTCAGAACCCATTGCCACTCGTCTTCACTGACACTATTGTATGAAAATGTTCCTTTGATTTCTTCATAAATTGTTTTGGGGTCAAAGCCATCGGAAACCGCCAGCGTGATCAAATACTGGATCAACACATCGAAAGACCGAATGTAGGGAAGCCGGTCTTCGACAATGTTGCGTTTCATTGCTTCGCGAATTCCCGCGGCTTCCATCAGCTCGAGAGAATGCGTCGGGACAAAATAAATCCGGC
>DASPNN010000307.1:0-3393 GCA_035626495.1 Chryseosolibacter sp. | reverse complement strand
TGAAGAAAAATCCCGCCCATTCAAGATCGCCCTGATGCTTGTCACCCTGGTCACAGCGATTTACATTGCGGTTGTTCGATTGACCACGCAAACAGATTACCTGCTTCTGACATTGGTAAGCTTCGTTTTGCTCGCTACCGGCCTCGTGCTGCCGATGATCGAAATCGATGCGCGGATATCCAGTCTGAGTTTTACACTCCTCGGCGAGAGTGTGACCTTTAAAGACCAGGTGTTGTACTATAAGAGCAAAAGCATTCTTGAAGTCGTTCAGCTCATGCTTACACAAGACCGGGTGGATGTGCTGCTCGTCGGAGTTCTCGTATTTGTTTTCAGCGTGCTGTTTCCCATTGCCAAGCTTCTTGCCTCGATGGTGTACATGTATTCAGCGCGTTCCAGGGACAACCGCACCGTTCGTTTTCTGATCTTTCAAACCGGGAAATGGTCGATGGCCGATGTGATGGTGATTGCGATATTTATGTCTTACATCGGCTTCTCGGGAATCATTACGGAACAATTGCGACAGATTGAAACCATTGCGGGAAATATCGATATTCTCACGACCAACAAATCGAGCTTGCTATCGGGCTTTTTCTGCTTTACGTCGTTTGCCATCATCAGCCTGTTGATTTCTCACAAGCTGCAATTTCAATTTAAAAAAGTGGCCGGCCCGCAAGCGTGATACTTGCTTCTGTGCTATTTTTGACGAATGCGCATAGCCATACCGCTTTTCACATTGCTGTTTGCTTTTTGTTCCTCCCGGGACCTTGCCGGTGATCAGATCCGGATTGAATTCAATACGGATACAACCGATGAAGTACCTGTTCCCGCCGCCGCGGCACTCACGGTAAACAATGCGCGGATCCTCTCCCCCTGCGACAGCATGTTGTTGATGGGTGATTCCTTGTATGGGATCTTCGGTTTGGACTACAAGAAATTCCAGTCTGAGTATGCAGACAGCTTGTCGTCACCCTATTTTGAATTCGTGCTGGCCAACTGCGATGCACGACTCCGCATGGCTAACCCCTACCCGTACTACGAAACCGACACCATATTTCTGCGGATGATCGCCTATGCGAGACTCTCAGCCATTTTCCTGAAACAGCGTCGGGTCGATAAGGCCATCGCTATGCTGGATGGGATTGTGAAGGATTACCAGGACATTCCTGCTTACCTGGCGGACTACGCAAATGGCCCAATCCATGGGGTGGTCCGGATGAAAAAAGCCGAGATCCTGACACAGCAGATGTCGAAAGCCGTGGAAGCGATCAGGTTGTACCAGGCAAACATCGCGGCATACACTCGGTCCGAGGAGATGTGGGGCTTTGAATGGAATGTGCCGATCGCTTTACATTCCGTCAACAGCATTGCCGAAACCTGCCGCAAGTTCAGGCTTGGAAATGAATTCATGATCGCACAAATGAACATCGCACGGAAGTCGTCGGCAATGGGACTGGTCAAACTCGCGGCAGCCATCCACATGGCGGACGCGCTTTTTGACGCGCGCCGGGTTGACGAAGCCGTCGCGCTGATCACAAGTGCCGTGCGGGAAAATCCCCGCGCCTATTTCAACGTGTATAAATATTCGATCGACTATCCAGCCTATGCGGTGGCAACGCTGTTTCGAAAATTATTTGCGCTCGACCCTGACTCGCGGCGCTTGCGCAAGGTATTGACAGAACTCATGGTGGAGCATAGCGAAAGCGCACCGGACCTGGCCGGGTTTGCCTCCCACATGCTGCACCAGCTCGATGATCTCGAGCCGATGGCAGTGTCCAGCACCATTGCATCTTACGAAAAGCTTCTTACGCGGTTGCCCCCTGAATTTGAAGTGATGATTCTCGGCTCTTACGAAGGCTGTCACCTTGGATATTTTGCCCGCGCCTGCATCGACGAACGTTTATCCGCGCTGCGGTCGTTCAAGCCCTATTCTGCGGCCACTCAAAAGCCGACAGATGTGTATTTTCATGCCGATTCCCTCTCGCGCGTGGTTTTCACAATGCCGGCCGAAAAAGAGTTTGTTGTCGAAAATTCGCATGTTACGAAGAGGGATTGGCTCAAGATCAGATTTGAGCAGAACCATTTTGGCTGGATTCATCAGGCTGCTGTGCTTAACGTCCAGGAACAGATGTTGCAAGCTGCGGCATGCTACCTGTTTGAAAACAACGGCGCCGATGCGAGCCTCAGCAACAATCATGGAAAGATTTTCGGCCGGGTGGCATTCATAACCGACCAGCATGGCATCGAAAGCTCGGCAGTCAATTTCCACAGCGGCGAAGCTTACAACGGTCTCTATAACAAAAATTTCATTACAGTCGCGCCTTTCTGGAAGAGGACTACGCGACCGCGTGAGGTTTCATATGCCGTTTGGCTTAAAGCTTATTTTGACAGTGATCAGGCTATTATCTCACACGGCGACCATGGCGCTTTTAACATGGAGATCAAAGGCGGAGATTTCTATGCGTCGGTAAAACTCTCCGATGGCAAGACCTATTCAGCCTCCTCCTATGAATGGAAAAATCCGGCTCCCTGGCAGCACTTTGCCGCTGTGTGGAGACGCGGCATTGACATCTGTCTGTATGTCGATGGAACTTTGAAGAAACGAACGCCCGTCCCGGACCTTGACCTCTATTATGGTGAAGATACCACGTCGCCCGCAATCGGCGCGGATCTGCGGAAGAATATTTTTCTCTCTGGCGAAATGGATGATCTGATGGTATTTACAAGAGCATTGAACGCGGATGAAATCGCGGAGCTGGTGAGGTTGAAGAAGGAGCGGTAATCTCAAGCTTCTAGTTTCTAATGTTTCTAATTTCTGGTTTCTGGTTTAGTTTACCGGCGTTGTGACGATCATCTTGAAAGTTTTGTGGAAGTGCTATTTCAGAACCTCCTGCTCAATGACAGGCAGCAAATATTTTGCGCCCCAGGTTTTCATGCTTTCAATGATGGGCATCAGGTCCTTACCTTTTAAAGTGAGTGAATACTCCACCCGCGGCGGAATTTCTGGATAAATCCTGCGTTCGATGATACCGTCATTCTCAAGCTCCCGAAGCTGGGTTGTCAGCATTTGTTTGCTGACGTCTTTGAGCACCATCCCCATTTTCCCGAACCGGTTGATACCGTTGCTGATTAAGAAAAGTATCAGGAGCTTCCACTTTCCACCGATCACGCTCATTGTCGCTGTTACGGGACAATTGGTAACATTCGAGTATGTGATCTTGTCCATAATATATTGATAATCAGTTATGGTCTATATTCAATGACTATATCAGATTTTTATAACTACTAACAAAATAAAGACTATAGCGTTACAATTGCAACAGAAAACCACATAAAATTTGAAGCTGCAATTATGAAAAACTATGTCATCACAGGTTCGATCGGTCACATCAGCAA
>DASPNN010000306.1:0-4434 GCA_035626495.1 Chryseosolibacter sp. | reverse complement strand
TTTCAGGATGTCGGGGTTAAAAGTGGAAAAGAATCCAAACAAGTGCGAAGGGTTATAAACCACAGCATCGTTGAGAAGAATGAGGTTCTGGTTCGTTGCGCCGCCGCGTACGTTGATGCCAACGGTGCCTTCGCCCACGCTCTGAACGCCGGGAAGCGTCAGCACGACCTTCATGATGTCTGTTTCGCCGAGAGCAAGCGGGATTTGCTTCATGGTTTGCATGTCAAGTTTTTCTGCCCCCATCTGCACGTTGGTCAGACGGGCGTCCGCTTGTGATTCGACCACGACCTCTTTCAGGGGAGTGACATCCTGCTCAAGCAAGATGTCGAGCTTGCCATCACCATAAAGCATGATCTGCCGAACCGTCGGCTTCATGCCAATACTTTTTATTTTCAATTCGTGCCGGCCTTTTGGAAGGTTGATCGCAAAATACCCGAACTGATCTGTCGAAACGCCGATCATCGGCCGTTCGATAAAAACGGTGGCACCGATCACAGGTTCGCCAGTGGAGGCATCCCTGACACTGCCGCCGATGGTTGCTTTCCCGTCCATGTTTGTGGTCTTTGCACCGATTGCAAACAATCTTGTCTCTGCTATCTGTTTTTTACGCTCGCGTTTCTCATAGTCGGAGAAATCAAACGCATCTTCCTGTCGCTTCGACTTTTCCGGGCCGGCTTCGAAGAACCCGGAGGCCAGATCGGTAGCAATTCTTCTGCCTTTGGTGACGAAGACCCGGTTCCAGCCATCGATGGCGAACTGCAGGTCGGTGCCGCGAAAAATTTCAGATAATAGCTGGTCGAGTGGTGTATTGCTTGCAGCGGCGTTCACACGCAGGCTGTCAGTCCACTGCCGTTTATAGAAAAATCGAAACGCGGTCTGCCCCTCGATCTTTTCCACAAACTGCTCAAAGCGCATATCTCTGAAATCTCCGGTGACCGATGATTGCCCTGCGGCAAGCGAGACCACCCAGACGAACACCAGCGTGAGAGAAACTCTTTTCATTTTTGATCTGCGATTAAGAGGTCGTAATGCATGGCGATTCCGGGCAGGGCCAGCTCCAGGTTTTTGAAAACCACCCGGTTATTTTTTACATGCGCTTTCAATTCCGCCTTGCGGTCGGCGAGCAGTGAGATCAAGGCCTTCCTGGATTTGACCGGAATGAATTTCCCGCCGTGCAGCACATAGTACCGGCGTTTTTCATAATAGTCAAACTGGATCTTGTTTTGTTCAACCCGTTCCTGCACGAGCTTTTGACGCAGCGAAATTACTTTGGTCTTGCCATCGTACAGTACCTGATAAAACCCCGTCCGTGGCAGCGAGCCGTGATAATCATCTTTGGATATTCGCTCAAAATATTCTCCGCGCAATTTGAAGTTATCGACCCGATCACCAGGTATTGCCTGCATGTTTCCACTTACCGATTCGGTGACGAGTTGGTCGCGCGTGATGTCATAGAGCAGGGGGACAGGGTAGAATAGCTCGCTATCAAACGTCAGTGCCTCCTGGCTCCATTCGTCTGTAAACAGATAGGCGTGGGTTTCATTCGTGCGGACGGGCTCCCCAAACAAGCTTCCCGTATAAAACAGTTGTTGTCCTTCAAGGAACTTGTCGTAGACTGAGATCGTGTTCTTCACCGCCTCGGCGATGAATGCTGTATCATTTACTGCGCCCTGCGCCTGAGCGTTCAAGCGAAGCAGCACAATGACAAGGAGTGCGAGGGTCGTTTTCATGAACTCATAGAACATCTCTAATACGAAAATTAATCATAATACTGACAGTGTGTCCATGCCGAACGTTGGAAATTAAATATTTTATATGAAAGCTATCGTCCGTTAGGCACATGGCATGAATGCATCGATCAAATAAGGGTCGAAAATTTGATAACGCCGCGGTGTGCGTAAAGTCACACTCCAGTATTTGATTTGAAGCTATGATTTTGACGATACCGGCTTACCTCGCCCAATGTAATGCAAAAAAAAAGCCCCGTTGCCGGGGCATTTGTAGGATTTGCCTGACTATTTCGCATACGCGACACTTCTCATTTCCCGGATGACGGTGACTTTGATCTGTCCCGGGTACTGCATATCGCGTTCGATCTTTTGGGAGATGTCGAAGCTAAGCTGACTGGCGCGGTCGTCGGTAGCTTTTTCCGCGTCGACGATCACGCGCAGCTCACGACCGGCCTGGATCGCGTAACACTTTTCCACGCCCTCGAAGCTCAGGCCGACGTCTTCAAGCTCTTTGAGGCGCTTGATATATTGTTCCATGACTTCCCGCCGCGCGCCTGGCCGCGCGCCGCTGATGGCATCGCAGGCCTGGACAATGGGTGAGATGATGTTGGTCATTTCAATTTCATCGTGGTGTGCGCCGATCGCATTACAAATGATCGGATGTTCCTTGTACTTCTGAGCCAGCTCCATGCCGACAATCGCGTGTGGCTTTTCAAGATCTTCGGTCCACACTTTGCCGATGTCATGAAGAAGGCCCGCGCGTTTGGCCTGTTTGGCGTTAAGTCCGAGCTCGGTCGCCATGATGGAACAAAGGTTGGCAACCTCGCGTGAATGCTGGAGCAGGTTCTGTCCATACGATGAGCGGAAACGCATTCTGCCCACCATTTTAACGAGTTCCGGATGCAGGCCATGGATGCCCAGGTCGATGACGGTGCGTTCACCGATTTCAATGATCTCATCCTCGATGTTCTTGGTCGTTTTGCCCACGATTTCTTCGATACGCGCAGGGTGAATACGGCCATCCTGAACGAGCCGGTGGAGAGACAAGCGGGCGATCTCGCGCCTGACTGGATCGAATCCGGAAATGATGATTGCTTCCGGGGTGTCGTCGACGATAATTTCCACGCCCGTCGCAGCTTCCAGCGCGCGAATATTGCGTCCTTCGCGGCCGATGATTTTGCCTTTGATGTCGTCACTCTCGATGTTAAATACCGACACGCAGTTTTCAATCGCATGCTCGGTGGCGGTGCGCTGGATGGTTTCCACGACGATCTTCTTGGCTTCTTTGGTAGCGGCAAGCTTCGCCTGCTCCATGATGTCTTTGATATAGCTGGAAGCCCGGGTCTGCGCTTCATCCTTCAGCGAGGCGATCAGTTGCTCGCGGGCCTCTTCCGCCGTGAGCTTTGAAATGTTTTCCAGCACCTGGATCTTCTGCTGGTTGAACTTGTCGAGTTCCTCCTTGCGTTTTTTCACGTGTTCTAACTGAACGTTCAGATCACTCTTCAGCTCTTCGACTTCGCCTTCCTTGCGTTTCAGCGTTTCGATCTCCTTGCTGATGGTTTGTTCCCGTTGCTTGATTTTTTGTTCGTTCGCGATAATTTGATTTTTCTTGCGGTTTGCCTCCTCTTCGAACTCGGTCCTCATCTTGAGGATTTTCTCTTTGGCCTCAAGAATCTTGTCCTTCTTGAGATTTTCAGCGGCAATTTCTGCCTCTTTTAAAATGAGCTTTGACTTTTCCAGGGTTTCTTCCTGGTTCTTTTGAGCCTTGCGCTTGTAGAGCAGGTTTCCAATCAGCAAGCCCATGACAAGCGACACGGCTGCGCTCACCAGAATTACAATTACGATGTCCATAATATAAAGGGTTTATGAATAAAACCCGGCGCCCGTACTGGGCATGGCGTGAAGGGCGAAGAACTAAAGAATAGACTGAGAGACGAGTGTGTTCAGCTGGCTTACCTTTTCAAACACCGTCTGGTCGATCACCTGATGGGTTTCTTCAGCGGCCATCTTGTCCACGATACAATCGAAGGCAACCATGGCCAGTAAATCCTGCTTGTCATCAATCCCAAATTGTTCCCTGTAAGATTTCAGCTTTTCGTTGATGAGTTTGCCGGCGATTCTGACCCTCTCCTCATCGGTACGCTTCACCTTCATCGGGTACTCGCGATCGGCTATCTTAATTTTTATAGAAAGTTCCTCCATCAATGATCTTACAGTTGCTATCTACTTAAATGAGCGATGCATTTATCGATCTCTCTTATGTAATCGTCTACCTTCTTCTTCAATTCCGAAACACTGCCGTTTTCCGGATGTAGATTATCCACAATTTTAGTGATTTTCAGTTGATTATGAAAGCTCGCGACCTGTTCATCACGGCTTCTCAGGGCTGACTTCAATTCCTGATTTTCGGCTTTCAGCGCTTTCAGCTCGTCTTTCAGGGTCTTATGCTCGTTGATGAGCACCAGGATTTTGCGTTCTAAACCTGAAAGATTTGTTTTTAATAACTCCTGGTCCATGTAGCTAATCGGGGTTTTTCTGAAACCTCCTGGTCTCGATTCTTTGTCTAAATCCCTGGTGACGGCCGCCATTATTTGCGGATCACCGCACCCAACTTGTCCGCCAATACACCCATCAACCGTTCCATGGTCTTATCAATTTCCTGATCGGTGAGCGTTTTCGTTTCGTCCAGCAATGTAAAGCTCAA
>DASPNN010000305.1:0-2273 GCA_035626495.1 Chryseosolibacter sp. | reverse complement strand
TTTCCAGAATATTCTCGAGGATCTCATCGCGCGTCTTGTGATCGTGGAAGCTTGAAGGATTCTCCAAAACTTCCTTTTCATACGAGCTGAAAAAGCCGTCGAGCAGTTTCTGCTCTTCGGGAGACGCTTTCCCGTCGAGATACCGCGTCAAAAGCTCTTTAAATCGGGCGGGTTTTATGCTCATCGTGCTATAGTTGCACATGAGGGGCTCAAACCCTTATAGGACCGGGAAAAATTTTTAGGGTATTATGGACGCGATGAGGAGCACGGCGAAGCGGTCGACGGTCAGGCGAAGGGCCTTCAACGCCTTTGTGACCTGGTGTTCCACCGTCTCTGTTTAAATGTTGAGACGTTCGGCTATCTTCTTATTTGATTCAAACTCAAATCTGCTCAGGCAGAACACTTCCCGGCATTTATCCGGCAGCGAAGCGATGCGCTCCTCAAGCGCCGCCTGCAATTCGTCCGCCATCATTTCTTCCTCGATCACGTTCGCTGCCACGACGGTGTTCAGCCGTTCAATGTGTTTTGCGGATATTTTTCCGGCACGCAAGTGCATAAAACACCGGTACTTGACGGCTTGAAGAAGGTAAGCACGGACATTTTCGACCCGGCCGGTATCGCGTTCGAAAATGTCGACGAAAATTTCCTGCACGATGTCTTTGGCTATTTCGTCGCTCTCTACGATTCGCGTCCCGAGCTGATACAGCAATTTCCAGTACCGGTTGTACAATACCTCAAAGGCGTCCCGATTTCCGGATCGGAACAGGCTAAGTAGGTCGGCGTCGGATAATTCCTGCGTGATCATGAAATGGATTTACGCAAAGACAATTTAAAATAATCGTCAGATAAAGTCACGTAAAAAGCACAAAATGAACCTGCTCGCCGATCTACGAGAGATTTTTCACCAACGAGTGAAAAAATTGAGTTTTTCGAAAGATTGAGGTCTAATTCGATCCGTTACCGCACTGAAAATGCGTATGTGGTACGGGTGCGGTATGTTTTTCCGGGCTCAAGCACTACGGATGAAAAATTCTTCTGATTTGGACTGTCCGGAAAATGTTGCGTTTCGAGGCACAATCCATACCGGAAATTATACACTACTCCGCGTTTACCGGTAATGGAGCCGTCCAAAAAATTCCCGGAATAAAACTGGATCCCCGGTTCGGTTGTAGAAACGGTCACCTGCCGTCCGCTGATTGAGTCGTAAAGAACCGCCGCGGTGTCAAAACTATCCGGTGACTTCTTGACGAGGGCCCAGCAGTGGTCGTATCCGTTGCCAGCTTTCAGCTGAGCATCCCTGGCCTGGATTCGTGAACCAATTCGTTGCTCCCGCTTGAAATCGAATGGGGTGTTCGATACGGATTCCAATTTTCCGGTTGGAATGAGTGTCGGGTCGACTGGAAGAAAATGGTCGGCATTCAACTTCAAGTGATGCGAAAGAATGTCCCGGGTGGCGCCCGTCAGGTTGAAATAGGTATGCTGGGTCAGGTTGACAATCGTTGTCTTATCCGTTGTGGCCTCGTACGACAATTCGAGTTCGTTGTTATCGGTCAGCACATAGATAACAGTAACATCAAGGTTGCCAGGGTAACCTTCTTCCATGTCCTTGCTGCGATACGTGAGCTTGATCGCTACTCCGTTGTCAGCAGGATGTTCGGCAATGTTCCAAAAGACTTTGTCAAAGCCTTTTACGCCCCCGTGGAGGTGGTTGGCGCCATTGTTCGTGGCCAGCGTGTATGGCTTGCCATCGAGCGAAAACTTACCGCGTGCGATGCGGTTACCATACCGGCCGATGAGCGAGCCGAAATAAGGATTCGAACGCAGGTAGCCTGCCAGCGAATCGTAGCCGAGAACCACGTCTTCCATAATGCCGTTGCGATCGGGGATACTGAGGGATGTGATAATGCCTCCGTAGTTGATGACCTGCATGACAACGCCCTGACTATTGGTCATTGTATACAAAGAAACGGCAGTGCCGTCGTCCATTGTGCCGAAGGGTGAAACCCGGATGCCTTTCTTAACCGCCTGGATTGTTGAGTCGGCCGACTGCGTTGTTACTTCCGTTTTTGGGTTGCATCTCATCATAATCGCACCTGATAGGATAAAAAAACAAACTGTTCTCGTTAACTTCATTTATTTGCAGGGTTTAAAAAATACACGGTTCTTCTGTACATGCGCTCCCTTCAACAAAGTCTTTTCACTACTTCATGACCGGTACGTCGGGCGATACGACACTGGTGCCGCCCTCGATGCCGACGAGGTAGGTCGGCATG
>DASPNN010000304.1:0-5837 GCA_035626495.1 Chryseosolibacter sp. | reverse complement strand
TCAACCGCTACACCCAGGCTGTCGGTTGGGTCAACGCCAATTCACAGTATGTGCCCGGCGCCGGACTCGTCAGCAACCGCTGGGATAACTATTATAATTTCCTGGCCCAGTATCGTGAGTTTGAAAAGATCTACAACAAACAATCGCAGGATGACCAGGAACTGAGAAGAATCTTCATGATCGCTGCCACCATTTATCTTTATGACCATACGCAAAAGGTGGTCGACCTTCATGGAGATATTCCGTTTTCCGAAGCCGGGATGTTGAGTGTCAACGGCGGGGATTATGAAGCTTCCTTGCCCAAATACGACCCCGCCGAAACGATCTACAGCACCATGCTGGATAACCTGAAGGCATTCGCCGATGAACTGAATGGCATTGAAATCACCTCGGCAATTCAAAAGGGCTTCAAAACACAGGACATCATCAATAACGGCGACCTCGGACGGTGGCAGGCGTACTGCAATTCGCTTCGCCTCCGCATGTTAATGCGCGTTTCTGAGTCGCCGGCGTTCCAGTCGCGCGCGAACAGCGAGATACAAACGATAATCGCCAATCCATCGGACTATCCGCTGGTCACAGACAATGCTGACAACATCCAGATCGAAGTATTCGACCTCAATACAGCCATCAATGCGAAAGGTTTCAGAGCCGGCCTCGAAGATTGGCAGGGCAACCTTGCCGGGAAGGCTATGATCGATCAGATGGTTTCAACCGACGACCCCAGATTGCGGGTCATCTTTGAGCCAGGCCCAAATGCTGCCGGGGTTTATACTGGTCTGGACCCGACACTGGATGGGTCTGATCAGCAGGAGCTCGCCGATGGAGGAACAATCGCCATCTACAACCGCTCGACCTTTAGCCGCAATGAGTATTTCCCGGGTATGCTCATCAGCGCCGCCGAAGTGAACCTGCTACTCGCGGAGTACCACTTGAGAACAGGAAACGACGCACTGGCTAAGACCGCCTATAACAACGCGATCGAGCAATCGATCCTGCAGTATTACGCCATCCGTTCTGTCAGCAATGACAACACGGCCGGCGCGGTCGACCCAGTCGAGGACGCTGAAATTGCCTTGTACCAAAACGACGGCGCCGTTGCCTGGGACCTTGCGCTGAATGCGAATGCTAAACTCGAACTTATTGCTACACAGAAATGGCTGCATTTCAATGTGGTCCAATCCCTTGAAGGATGGGCTGAGCAGCGCCGCCTCGGCTTGCCTGCGCTTGACTTTTGGGTTGATGAATCCAACGCTCAGGAGCTTCCCCCGAACAGGTGGTTGTATGCGCCGAGCGAGAACACTTACAATACAATCAACTACGATGCGGTCAGGGCGAAAGACAACCTGGCAACGCGCATATTCTGGGATGTAGACTGATTCTTCAGACTGGTATAAGGGGTTAACCAGCAAAGGGTCGCTTCATGCGGCCCTTTTTTTATTTATGGAATTCTCTTCGAAAAGGCATCCCACTTCTAAACAGACAACCATGGAACATATTACGCAATCCACCCGTCAAAAAGGAGGGAAGATCCGCTCCCAAAAGCGCTCCATGAAAGTGGACATGACACCGATGGTCGATCTTGCCTTCCTGTTATTGACTTTTTTTATCCTGACATCGACATTCAGCAAGTCTCACATCATGCGCATAGAGATGCCCGACGGGAGTGGCGCGGTGGCGAAGGTCAATGACGAAAATGTACTCAACCTGGTGCTCGCCGAAAGCAACAAACTCTACTGGTGGAAAGGAATTGACAACCCTGTGCAAAAAACGGTCTATTCCAATAACGCTCTCAGAAAACTCTTTACCGGGCAACGCCGCCTGAATGAGAACATTATGGTCCTCGTCAAACCAAAGGATAATTCCAAATACCAAAACATAATCGATGTCCTTGACGAGCTTAAAATTACCGGAATATCGCGATACGCCATCGTTGATTTTACCACATACGATTCAGTCAAGATCCAAGGCACGAATGCGAACTTCTGATCGGTTTCAACCTCCTGGCTATCGTAACGTTGCCAGATTTTTCACTACTCCGATATAACAACGGCGACCTTGGTGCCTGCAGGGTTCACGGCAATGCGCGTCACCCCCCCGGATGGAAATATGCCGTCTGTTTTAACCTCACGCCATTCGGAAGCCGCCTTATCTGGCCATTGACAAAACAACTTCGATCCATCGCTCATCAGCAACAGGCCACCCGGGGCCCAGGCCATGTCATACTCCCGTCCCGGAACCGCTTTACCGATCGTTAACAATTGCTTTTTGGCGATGTCCCATGTGCGTATGAACGCCGATGGCCCCTTTTTCTCTATGAAGCTGAGTGCCATGGCGTTTTGGACTTTGTGTAATGAACGGCCAATGCTGTCGGCTATCACCGTGTCGGATCGTGTCTTCAGATTAATCAAATGCAAAGTGAAGGGCGCGGGCAACGCAAAAACACCGACCACTTCCGAGTTCATAAAGGCATAGTACCCGCAAATCAAATTGCTGATCAGGATCTCCGCGTTTCCGTCCCCCACCGGGTAACGCACAAGGTCCTGGGCACCATTACTGCGTTGAAGGATCGCTGAAATGAATTTCTTGTCGGGTGTCAGGGCGGGGGAATACTCGCGTTCCGGAGAATCCGTAAAGGCTTTTGAAGTCCTTTTCTTCAGGTCGTAAACGACGATGTCGCTTTCGCCCGCCGTGTCGGCCGCCACATAGTAAAGCAACTCCTCGTCGGGATGGAACGAGGGTTGGTTATCATATCCTTTCCTGTTCGTGATATTCACAGGATTCGAAAGTGTCACGCTTTTCTTCTTTATACTTAAATCAAAAAGGTAGATCTCGGTCCCCGGTTGCGCCAACGCAGGTGTCCGGAGAAATAAAAATAAAATCAAAAACAGACGAGTCATGCAGGTAGCGATTTGAACAAAGATAATGATTGCAGGGTAAAACGGACTGCGACCAATCGTGCCTTCGCTTGCGGGCAGCCCGTTTCCAGACGGACTGATCGAGAGTCATAACGGTATGATTTCACTACAACGGGGGATCATTTTTTCTACCCATCGTCATCCTGAAACATTTCAGACCGTAAGAACAGACAAATCTTGGCCCGCCGCGATCCGCTGGAGGCTTAAATTCGATCATTCCCAACTTACAGTTCTTATTGTCCACCAAACACAAAAGCCTATGAAACAAAAGTAAGTCGAGAACCACCCCGCTTGCTAGTAAACGTCAAAATCAAACTAACCTCAAACCACAAAATCATGAGAAGCACATTTAACTGCCTGTTAACGTTCGCAATCCTGCTCACCATGCACGATGCCGCCGCCCAATTGTATCAAACCTGCGACCGGTGGGGCAACATCACCACCGGGGGATACACTGTCTACAACAACATATGGGGTACGCGGCGCGGCACACAGTGTCTGACTGTTTTTAACTACAACAACTGGTATGTCGACGCGAACTTCGAAGCAACGCGGCGTGGCGGCGTGAAATCGTATCCGAACGTCGAGCGCAAAGTCAACCTTTTTGTCGACAACATGGGCTCTGTGTCGAGCACGTTCAGCGCGAGCCATCCGGGCACAGGATCGTATGTGAACGCATACGATATCTGGTACAATAACTATGCGTACGAGGTCATGTTGTGGATGAGCTATACGGGCGCAGTGGGACCGATCTCATACAGTTATGCATGCAACGGCGCGTGCCCGGAAGCAACGAACGTGAGTGTTGGAGGACATACGTGGAATGTGTACCGCGGAAGTAACGGCTCAAACGAAGTGTTTTCATTCGTCCGCACCAGCAACACCAACTCCGGAACCGTGGATATCACCGCGATATCGCAGTGGATCCGTGCCCGTGGATGGTTTGGCAATGCGAACCTGCACAGCATCCAGTTCGGGTTCGAGATCACGGGCACACTCGGCACACAACGTTTCAGCGTAACCAACTTTTCCGTCAGTGCGCCGACAAACGCGCGCATGATTACCTCCGAAACATCTGCACCAGCATCACCGGAAGAAGAGGTCGTGTTCACCTCTTATCCAAACCCGGTTCAAACAACCGCCACACTTACAGTAGGCAATGAGTGGATCGGGAGCAAGGTCAACGTGATGGATACGCGTGGGTCTGTCATGCAAACCAGCCAGGTAAAGCAGACGCGGCATGTGCTTGATCTGACCAGTTTCCCTTCGGGATTGTATATTATCCAGGTGAGCAACAACCGGAAACGGCAGACATTGAAGATCGTCAAACAGTAATAAAAGAGAACTTCCCCAAACCGGGGGAGTTCTCTTTTTATCTCAATCATACATTCACGAACTGCCTCAGAACCGCCCCGGGTTATCTGCGCCGCCTTTGCGGATCAAATATCGCATCGAGAGACTACCCGAATACCTGTAAAAACTTCTTGCGCCCATTATTTCGGACACGATGTAAGTGGAATCACCCAGCATAAATGCTTCATTAGACTCCTGCTTATCCCAATAAAAGTTTGTGACCTGTAACTTGAACCTGGCATTCTGATAGCCCAGCATAACTCCATCAAGGTTAATGCCGCCAATAAATTTCTTGTACCGGCAAACCAGGTTCAGGTCCGCCAAAGCAATGCGATTGCGTGTTGTTACTGTCTGGCTGGGCGGCTGGTTTGGAAATTCCAAATGTTGAAATGACACGAGCAGCTGCGGTGTAAATGAGAAATTCGATTGGGGTGTCTTTTGAAACGTATAGCCAGCCTGGAGGTGATGTTGAAGCTGATCCGCCGCGACTGTCGTTGAGCTACCACCAAACCAACGAACGGCCTCGACCGACAGTCCGATATAGCCCCTTTGGGAGTTGATCAGGAATCCGGCGCTGGCCGTGTATTGTGATATGTCATGACCGGACTTGAAAAAATATCCATCCGGCAGAAGCTGAAGCCGTGCAAAATCCAAGGTCGCAAACGGAGCGAACGTGAATTGATCCCGGTGGGAAAACTTTGGAGATATCGTCGCTGACAAATTTGTGTTACGGTAAGTGAAGTCATTGCCCTGCTGTCCAACGAGGACGCCGACTCCGGATCGCATCTTTTTAAAGAAGTGGTCGGCACCGATGTAGGTTCCGGTGTTGAAGAGATTCTCATCACCCGGCCAACTGTCACTGAACTGCGTATGCTTCAGGAAAGAATATGATGAGATTCGCGGACCGCCTGCTTCACCGGCAAATCCGCCATTATACAAAAAGGGAAGGGCGCCAAGGGGTGCCTGAGGCCGTGTCCCGTAGAAGGATTGCGCATGTGTGCACGTGATCAAGAACATAGCTGCAACGCAGCAGCATAAAATACGGAAGGTCATTTTTGTATTGTTAGGTTTAATTTTAGAAGTTGTTGCCGATCAATGGCACGACGTAAGGTTCATTTCCATTAATGAACGGCTTGAGATTTTTCTTCAACTGATCTTGCCACAGCTTTTTACTGACCATCCGTTGCTCGCGTCGCGTCGATGCTTTTCGTTCGGAATTGATGCGCTCCGGCGCCGTGCGGATCGCGTGATCAGACAAGTTGATCTGAGGGACGGAGATCAGCGATGCCCCACTGACCTCGCGAAGCTTGACCGGGAATGGTGCAATGTACCTGTCATCAGCGCCGCTAACGTCGGCGCTTTCCCTAAATGCCCGACCAGTCCCAGGCGTGGCCTTTTCCAACTTGGCCTCGCAGTCACCCTGAGTGCCACTGTTCGGCACAATAACGGATAACGATTTCGCAGGCACAGGCTTTGACGCCACGTCCGCTTGAGTTGTCACGCTGTCCGTGGCCACAAAACCGGTCATCACGACCAGGATCATAAGGGAAACGCGTGAGAGGAAGG
>DASPNN010000303.1:0-4769 GCA_035626495.1 Chryseosolibacter sp. | reverse complement strand
CACGCGGGTGAATAACCAGATCGTGCACAGCAACCTTCGGCAGGTTATTTTCAAAACGCGTCCATTTCTTTCCGCCATCCACCGTGATAAACAATCCGAATTCGGTCCCTGCAAAAAGCAGGTTGGGATTTTTCAGGTCCTCGCGAATAACAAACACATGTCCTTCAATCTCCGGCGTGGTGATGGAAGTCCACGTTTTTCCCAGATCCGTTGTCTTGTAGATGTACGGCTTCATGTCGCCGTTACGGTGGTTGTCAAATGACACGTATGCTGTATTCCGGTCGTAGTGACCGGGCTCGATCACCGAACACCAGTTACCGGGGGGCAGGCCAGGAATATTCTTGGTGACATTCGTCCAGGTTCCTCCCTGGTTTTCGGTAACCTGGAGGTAGCCGTCATCCGTCCCGGCCCAGATCACATTCGCGTCTTTCGGAGACTCGCCGATCGCGTAGATCGTGGTATTGTTTTCAGCGGATGAGTTGTCGATCGAAATACCGCCGGTTGCAGTCTGGCGCTGACGATTCGGGTCATTGGATGTCAGGTCGGGTGATATTCGTTTCCAGGTATCGCCGCGGTCATCAGACATATAAAGGAACTGTGATCCGGTATAGATCCTGTCGGGTTTGCTCGGGCTCTGTACGATGGGGGTATTCCAGTTAAACCTCAGCTTCGGACCACCCTTCTCCGGATATGGTCTGATGTCTTTGGAAACCCCCGTCTTCTTGTTGTACCGTACGATGTGTCCACCCTGGTATTCGGCGTACACTGTATTCGGGTCGGTTGGATGGGGATGAGACCAGAATCCATCGCCTCCGAAAGTATTTTTCCAATCACTGTTCGTGATTCCACCGGATTTTTGCGACGGCCCAAACCACGAGCCATTGTCTTGCAGGCCGCCGTAAACATTGAACGGCCTCTCGTTATCGACCGCCACGTGGTAGAATTGTCCTACCGGAAGATTCATCCACATTTTAAACGAATATGCGCCGTCAAGCGACTCGTAAACACCGCCATCAGTCCCAAGCAGGATGTGCTTCGGGTTGTTGGGGTCGATCCAGGCTGCGTGAATGTCAGAGTGGACACCGCTGCCGATCATCCGGAACTTGTTACCACCGTCGTTGCTGATGATGGGGACGAATGCACATTTGATGAGGACACTGTCGGCTGTGGGGTCGACGACGATGCGGGAGAAATAGAACGGTCTGACCGTATTATTAAAATCGGAGTTTACTTTTTTCCAGCTTGCACCGGCATCCGTGGACTTGTAAAGGCCCTTGTTTTCATTACTGGTTTTTGAAGCATTTCCTTCCGCTTCGATGCTGGCGTAAACGACGTTCGGATTCGACGGAGCAACGGCGATCCCGATACGTCCAAGCGTTTTTGCAGGCAGGCCATTGTGAATCTTGTTCCAGGTCTTGCCCCCGTCGGTACTCTTAAACAATCCGCTGGTACCGGTGAATCCGGAGTCGAAGAAGTGCGGATACCGGCGGTGACTCCACATGGCGGCGTAGAGTACATTAGAATTCCTGGGATCAATTTCCAGGTCGGCGCACCCGGTATTCTCGTCGATGTAAAATATTTTGTTCCAGGTCTTGCCCCCGTCGGTTGTTTTGAAAACTCCACGCTCCTGGCTTGAGCTCCAGAGTTGTCCCTGCACGCCGACATAAACGGTGTTGCCATCTTTCGGATCGACAAGGATGTCGCTGATGTGCTCGGAATCTTTGAGACCCATAAATTCCCACGACACCCCACCATTGACAGTTTTGTACAATCCATTTCCAACGCCTACGCTGTTGCGCACCCAAGGCTCACCGGTACCGACCCAAACAGTGTCCGGGTGGTTTTGGTCGATGGTAACTTTTCCGATGGACTGTATATAATCGTCGAAAACAGAACGGAAGCTTGCACCTGCGCTCACAGATTTCCACACGCCGCCACCGGCAGCGCCGACATAAATGATCTCTGGCTTTTTGTTGACGACGTCGATATCGGCGATCCTGCCGCTCATCGCAGCAGGGCCGATGGCACGCGCCCGCAACCCACCGAGTATTGCCTTACCTGAAACTTCCTGGGCGTGAGCAGACACAGCCAATGAAAGTAAAAAGACGATGACCAATATTTTTTTCATATGGTTTGGGATAAAGATAAAGAGACCACTTGCGCGGTCTCTTGATTGATCCTGTAAAATGTTATTTCGAGGGGTAAGCGAAGACGCTGTCGTCGATGTTTTCGTTGATGACTATCTTTTCAACAACCAGTTTTTGAACAACCTGGCCATTGATTTTGGTTTCCATGGCAAACGGCATCATCAACCCGCTCACATCCTGGTAGTCGCTGAGATAGGTTTGCATCTCGGTGCCTTTGGCCGGGCCCGAACGCACGTAGCTCTTCACCATGATTGGAACATAGTTTTCCGAGTCAAAGTAGTACACCTTGACGACATCTTCCTTGTCGTTGTTTTTGTGCTTCTCAATTTTGATTTTATAACACTGCACCCCGTCTATTTCTTCCTTACCTTCGAGCGTGACTGCGTGGCCTTTTTTAGCGTAATCGATGAATTCGCTTTCGACCTCCTCTTCCTTGACTTCTTTAGCTTGTTCTTCGTCCAGCTTGACGGCGGTTGTACCTCCGGCAAATGGATTGAGTGTCCATGCGGTGGTGCCATCGTAGGCCTGTGCTATCAATTCTTTCCCTTGAACATTTAGAACCACTTTCGATTTGTTTGGGGCCTTTGCATAAAGGACGATCGGGAAATCACCCTGTGGCGTCGGGGCCTTTCCTTCCATTTTTGTGGTTTTGATCTCTTTCCATTTTGTAAGTCCGCCCGTATTTTCAAAATACTTGGCGAGAATCTCATCTGCCGTTTGCGCTTGCGTTGCGAAAACTGTAAGAACAGCGAGAAGTGTGAGCGTAAATCTACGTATCATGAATGAATTGTTTAGTTTATGAGTTTGAGTCTAGGTTAGTACGAGGTGCAGGTCTAAAATTACAAAATCCGGCAAATTTTTGGCCTGATAATATCGGTTCCAACACCGGATTTCACAACGGCGAGCAGCAATATTCTACTTTTTCCTCTAAAACTGAAAATAGATAAAAGGCTGTATACCGGCAGATTTTGTCTGGATCACAACAATAATGATTGCCAGCATGAAAGCTGCTTTGTAAGACAGCGGCGCTGCGACGACCATCTTTTCAAGTCTCCACCCAACATTTGCTGGCATGAAATGAAGGATGTATCCGATCAGCATCATCAGCACGACGGCCTTATAGCCAGCGAGAAATTCAATCAAAATCTCGGGATGGAGGTGATATAGGATCTGGCCGATCATATCGCCGGCAACTTGCATGGATGGAGCGCGGAAAAATATCCAGCAAAAGCAAACAAAATGGAAAGTCAGCAATACATTGATTGCATTTGAAACGCGGCCGGATTGCGCGAGCGGGCTTGCGTCCGTCCAGGTGCGAAACAATTTGTGAATGATCAGGGCAGCTCCATGCAATCCTCCCCAGATCATAAACCTCCACGACGGGCCATGCCAGAGCCCTCCAAGCAACATCGTGATCATCTGATTGGCAAACGCGCGGAGTTTGCCTTTCCGGTTACCGCCGAGCGATATATACAGATAGTCCCTCAACCATCTCGAGAGCGACATATGCCATCGGCGCCAAAACTCCGTGATATTCCGCGAGCGGTACGGTGAATCAAAATTCGCCGGAAAATGAAATCCCAGAATCAGCGCAAGCCCGATCGCCATGTCCGAGTATCCGGAAAAATCGCAATAGATCTGAAGTGCATATCCATATACAGCCAGAAGGTTTTCTATTCCCGAGTACAGCAATGGCGCATCGAAAACGCGGTCAACAAAGTTTACGCTGATGTAATCGGAGATGACGGCTTTCTTGAATAGTCCGCTGCCGATGAGAAACACCGCCCGGCCAAACATCTCCCGAGTAACAATGGTCGGTTTCTCAATTTGGGGAAGGAATTCGGAGGCACGTACGATCGGGCCGGCAACCAATTGCGGGAAGAACGATACGAAGAACGCATAATCGAGGATGTGATGAACAGGCTTCAGGTGTCCGCGATAGACGTCGATGGTATAGCTCAGAGATTGAAAAGTGAAGAACGAGACTCCCACGGGAAGAAAAATATCTAGAGGTTGAAATGCCCTGTCGCTGTTCCAGAAAAATGATTCGTAAAGGAAGTTTGTGTACTTGAAGTATCCGAGCAGGCCCAGGTTCATCACCAGGGTGGCGATGAGGAATATCCGCTTTTTGAAAACGTTCTCTGTCCGATCAATATAGTGTGCGAGTATGAAATCAAAGGCCGTGGTGGCCAGCAAAAGCACGAAGTACAACCCGCTGGACTTGTAGTAAAAGTAGTAGGAGAAGATCGTGACGAATAACAGCTTGGGGCGGTGGGTTCGGCTTAGGCGGATGTATACAAACAAAAAACAGGTAAAAATGATCAGGAAAAACCCACTGTTAAAAATCAGGGGTTCCGCCGGATTATATACGAACTGTTGCAACAGTTTATGGATGTCGAAGTGGTACATATTCGTTATATGCTTTCATGAGCGCATGAAAAAAAAGATTCCCCTGGTACTCATATCCTTCTTTGGTAAAATGCACACCATCGGAACGCAGAAGTCCCGCATTCTTCCAGGCCATCGCGCCTTCGTCCGCACCGATGGCTTTGAACATATCGTAAAACGCCAATCCGTTTTCCACCGCATACAGAAGTATTTTCTCCCGGATGACCCCGACGC
>DASPNN010000302.1:0-6865 GCA_035626495.1 Chryseosolibacter sp. | reverse complement strand
CCCGCGGAGTGCCGAAGGATATCTCCATATTTTCGATTTTCAGGTAGCTCATGTCATTGATGTGATTTAGAGTCCATACGTGACGCGCTTTTCAAACCAGGAGAAGATGCGATCAAGCAACAACCCGACGATTCCAATGATCAGTATACCCGAGATCACCTTCTCCAGACTCAGCGCGTTCCAGCTGTCCCACACGAAGAACCCGATTCCGATTCCACCGCTGAGCATTTCACCGGCGACGATGACCAGCCACGCAACGCCGATGCTCAATCTCAAACCCGTAATGATGTGCGGGAGGCTGAAAGGAATCAGTACTTTCGACAAATACTTCCACCGCGAAAAGCCGAAAGCCTTCGCGACGTTTTTGTGATCGACGGGAATGGAGGCAACGCCAAATGCCGTGTTGATCAGCGTGGGCCAGAGTGAGGTAATAAAGATGATGAAGATTGTCGCTTTGCTTGCAGACTCAAAGGCAACCAGTCCGATAGGAAACCAGGCCAGTGGCGATACCGGCTTGAGGATCTGGACGAGCGGGTAAAAAATCCTTTTGCAAAATGCGCTGGCGCCCATCAACAAACCTGCCGGGATCGCGACAACGGCGCCCAGCACGAATCCGGTGAACACACGGATGATCGAACTCCACAACTGAAGGGCTATGCCTTTATCGTTAGGACCCAGGTCATAAAACGGATCGCTGACCAGTTCCCAAAATATCCGGAAAGTCGCCAACGGTGTTGGCAACTCTCCTTTTGTAAACAAGCTCACTCCATACCAGAACAGGATCAGGCCTGCAAATCCGATCAGATTGTAGAAGAGGGATGTTGCGATCTGTTTCAGGCGGTATCCCCACACGTTAAAGCTCTTCCCTTCGCTGCCGGCGAACCACTCGCGCGTAAGCGTCGCTGTTGTAACCAATGCTTTTTTCATCTTCCTTCATTTAATCATTCCTTACTTTTTTGCCAGCTTCAGGTATCCGTCGGGATTATTTGGGTCGAACGTTGCCTTGTCGAGCTCGACCGTGAACGGTTTCATATCATCGGCCGGAATTTTCAATCCCATGCTCGTTGCAACCTCGCGGTACAGATCCTGAAGGATCAGCTTGTCGGCAATTGCCTTGTAGGGTGGGGCTTCCTGCAAATAATCGAATCTGATAAACTGCGCCATGAACCAGATTGCGTGAGCCTTGCGCGGGAAGTTCGTCTCTCCGTTGCGGTGATAAAGCATATAGTCGTCCGTGTAGATCTCGGTGCCCTGGTCGCAGCCGAGGTTGTAGTCGCCCATCAGGCGCGCTTCGATCACGTCCGCTGGAGCATTGATGTATTTGCCGATTACCGGCGCGGCTTTCTTCCGGTTGGGGCGGTTGTCGAGCCACTTGCAGGCTTCGAGCACTGCCTTCATCACGTTCTTGAGATCTTCGGTTCTGCTTTCGCTGAATGCCTTGTTCACAACAAGCGCCTTTTCAGGATGGTGTTTCCAGATGTCCTGTGTGGAGATTTCTGTGAAGCCGATATCCTGCTTGACAGCAACACCGTTCCATGGCTCGCCGACGCAAAAGCCGTCCATGTTCCCCACTTTCATGTTGGCCACCATTTGCGGTGGGGGTATGGTGATGATCTTGGAAGTCTTTTGACTGACACCTGCCGCTGCGAGCCAATAGCGGAGCCATATGTCATGCGTGCCTCCGGGGAAGGTCATGGCAAAAGTCACTTCCTTTTTGGCTTTTAACCTGGCGGCGACGACGGGCGCAAGTTTCGCCGTTTGCTTGAATCCGACTTTACCACAAAAGTCTTTCGAAAGAGTGATAGCCTGTCCGTTATTGTTGAGCACGAGGGCGATTTTCATTTCGGAGCCAGCCTTGCCACCCACGCCCGTGTATACCGAAAACGGCATGCTGAAAAGGCAGTGGGCCCCGTCGAGCTCGCCTGTAAGTATTTTATCACGTACGTTGGCCCAGGAGGCCTCTTTGGTGACCTCAACGTTTAAGCCGTATTTGTCGAACAGCCCGAGCTCTTTTGCCATGACGAGCGGCGCGCAATCCGTTAGCGGAATGTATCCAAGTCGTATCACGGGTTTCTCCTCAACCGGCGGCGCGGCGGAAGTGAGCAAGATCAAGGCCAGAGGCACAATGACCAGTGACAGAAGCGATTTTATATATGCGTTTAGATTTTTCATTGCTCGGGAAGTTTATTTAAGGATGAATTCAGGCCTGATGGCGACCATCAGATACGCCCAGTTCTGCCGATCGGCAGCGTTGCTGACATTTTTCACTTTTGGTGAAGCCAGCGTCGCGGTTGCGAACATCGTCGAATACCCGCCCTCGATGGAGACGGTCTTTGTCAGGTTGTAATTGAGCAACAAATCGATCTCGGTGCCGAGCGCTTTTTCCAGGAAAGTTCCATCTGATGCTTTCACGGCGGAGGGGAGTACAAAGTGGTGGACATCGGCCATCAATGCCAGATTGTCTCTAGCTTTGTAGCGCGCTTTCATATAATAGTCGACCAGTCCATTGGCGCCGAAACCGTCGGCGACGTAGAAGTAGTCCATGAACCCCCAGAATTTATGCGGCGTTCCATAGAGGGGGTCGAAGCGCTGGAATTTTTTTTCCGGATCCGAGCCGTTGTTGCCGGAGGTCAGATCAACGCCCGGGCCAACGGAAAACTTCCTGCCCATGGAACACAACGCGGACGCAGACAGGAGATATTCGTCCAGTTCGGTGCCTTCCCGGAACTTACCGCCCTGGTAAAACGCACTCACGGCAAAGCTGACTTTCCTGAGGGCGGTGCCGAAAAGATTGACGCCGGCGGTATATCGGCTCCAAACACTCTTACCGTAGATGGGATTTTTTTTCAGGGAGTCGGCCTGGCCGAAACTGAATTTACTGAAGTCGTCCTTAAAGGCAAGGAATGAGACATTGCCGAAGTGGAGTTTTTTTGAAACATACAGGAACTGCATGGATTTGTACATCGTACCGATCCCATTGGTGCTCGCCGGATATCCGGTAGGCACACCGTTATAAATGTGGTTAGCCTTGCGTTCTGCGTTCTGATTAAAAGCTCCGGCCAGGTGGGCGGTCCAGCCTTTGTGGTCGAACTTGAAGACAATCGCGTCATGCCTGCGCGCCTGCTGCAGCCAGTCCAAATTGCCGAGCAGGCGGACATCATCATACACCAACTCCTGGCGGCCGATCTTCACAGTAAAATTCTTAATGTCTTTCCCGGTATCCACGAGGCTTATCTCCGCCCAGCCTTCGTGCAGCATTAATCCGTCGTTGGCATCAATGGTGAAGCGGTTGATCGAAGAAGCGTCCTGTCCCCATACGCGCACGTCCTGAAGGGAAGTGTAGAACTTCAGCCGGTAGGCGGAGTAAGCCACATTCACGCGTGTTCGCTGTGAAGTGAAAAATGCGGGAATTGTATCCGCCGACGGGGTACCTTGCCCATCGCGGAACTCCGACCGGGTACGCAGTTGTAAGGAGAAGGTGAGCTGCGCCCGTAACTCGGCGGCTGTGCCAAGGCAAAAAAGGAAAAGAAATATTAGTGTGTAAATCCTGTAATACATAATTTTGTGAGTTAGTTAAAAACTAATACTGGTCCCCTGGATGAATTCGCGTTTCGGAAAGGGGACTTTCTTTTTTCACAATCAGTCACCTGGTGACTGATGATCAAATTTTAGTTGTGTGTTTTTCAAGGGCGTCTGGCTGTGAATGGCTGTGTTTGTTAGTTGGATGCTTACTTTTTTACAATCGCTTGCTCGAGCGCAGGGTACCCCGGCTTGAGCTCCGGATTCAGAACTTCCTCGACCGACTTCTTCGGCAGGCTTATCACGAATGAAATGACGGAAACAAGCACGACGGCGAGTCCGATGATAAAGAGGCTTTCACGATAGCTGAGAGATTCAGACTTGAACAGGAATCCGGCGAGCACAGCTCCCACGTTTCCTCCCGCACCGACAACACCGGAAACAATACCGATGGCTTTGTTATTGATGAATGGGACCACCGAATACGTCGCCCCGTTCGACATCTTCAGGAACAGCGCAAAGAAAAGCATGGTGAAAATGGCCCAGGGCAGTAAGTGCATCGAAGAGAAGATCAGGATTCCAACGCCTTCCAGCAGGAGGAAAACACTCAGAATGATCATCCGTCCCTGAAGGCCGAACTTCTTCCCGGCTCTGTCGCCGAAGATTCCACCGAGTGCGCGCGCGAAAATATTCATGAACCCGAATAGCCCCGCGATGATACCGGCCTCGGTAAGCGACAGATCGAAGTTATCGACAAAATACAGCGTAGCGATGTTGTCAATTGTGATCTCAATACCGAAGCATGCCCCGTACACCAGGAACAGCACCCACACTCGGTAGTCCTTGCACGCACTAAGGAACGTAACAGTACTGGCCTGATCGTTTTTCTTCCGGGACCGTTTCATATTTCCGTCCGGCGTGTCCTGCGTACAGAAGTAGTAGACAAATCCCATGATGAGGAGAATTGCGCCGGGAAGGATCATGCTATAACGCCATGCGTCTTTCTCGGGGAATCCGAAAGCGAGAAACGTCGAGAAAATGAGGGGCATGACAATCAGGGTCACGCCGCCGCCCATATTGCCCCAGCCAGCCGCCGTTGCATTCGCAGTACCCACCACGTTAGGGGCAAACATGATGGAGGTATGGTATTGCGTGATGACAAACGAAGCACCGATAATTCCAATGGCAAGGCGCAAGAGGAGGAAACTTTCGTAGCTGTTGCTCAGTCCGATGCCCATCACCGGGAGGGAGCCAATGATCAGCAGCAGCGAATATGAAATGCGTGGGCCAATCCGGTCGCATAACCATCCAAAGAAAAGCCTGGCAAAAATCGTGATCGCCACAGAGGCAATCAGGATATTGCCAATCTGATTTTTCGTTAGCGCGAGGTCTTCCCTTACCACGGGCATGAGCGCCGCGATCCCAAACCATCCGAAAAAACATAAAAAGAATGTAACCCACGTGAGGTGGAAAGCCCGCATCGGGGCACTCTTAAAATCCAAAAGGTTAATCCGTGTTGCTTTCGATTCTGCTTTTACTTCCATGTTTACGTAATAATTACGTATTAAAAGTAATGCATTACTTACTTTTTTACGTAATAATACGTATTAAAAATCGTCGCAACTGATTTAATTACGTGGAAAATCGTTTGCGCTGGCGGTAGATCCGGAGCCTATTTTACGTAAAAGGAGATGAGTTGTCTTAAATCGTGCGGCAGTGATGGCATCAAGGACACAAAGGTCACACAAGATTTTCTTTGACTGCCTTGTTGACCATATCGATGGCATTGGTCACGCCCATTTTCTTCATGATATTGAAGCGATGTGTTTCAATGGTGCGAACGCTCTTATTGAGTGAATCAGCAATGTCCTTGTTATTTCTTCCGTCGATGATCATCCGCAGAATTTCTTTTTCCCGGCGAGTCAGGTGGTACGGATCTTCGGCGACACTTTTTTGCGCGAAAGGTTTTGTATTCAGCAACCGGTTGGCCAGCACATTCGAGACTGCCCCCGTGAAATACTTATTTCCAGTATGAATCTGTTTCAGTGCCTTTACAAATTCATTCCTGTCTGTATCTTTTAGCAGATAGCCATAGGCACCCGCGTCCAGGGCCTGCAGCACATATTCTTCAGAATCGTGCATCGAAAGAATGACGGCCTTGGCGTCCGGCGCGACATGCCGCAGCTTCGCGGCGGCCTCCAGACCGTTCATTTCAGGCATCCGGATGTCGAGCACAATAATGTCAGGTCTGAGCGTCTTCGCAGCCTCGAGCGCTTCCAGGCCGTTGCCAGCCTCGCCGATGACGGCAATCTGCTGATCAGTTTCAAGCATCGCCTTGATGCCCTTCCTGACCAGGACATGATCGTCAGCGAGCACGACGTTGATCTTATCCATGGTATTCAATTTGGTTCTGGTACGCCTTTGTAGATCGGAACAGACAGCTTTACCGTGGTTCCTAATCCCGGAGCAGACTTGATCTCAAGTTTCGAGTTGATATACTCTGCGCGCTCATACATGTTGAAAAAGCCACGGCCTGATTCAATGTTGGTGCTGCGCCCCTCGACCATTTTCTCATCGAAGCCTTTTCCATCGTCCTTGACGATCACGTTGATCTCGGACTCCTTTTGTTCGAAAAAGACCTCGATCTTGGTCGCGGAAGAATATTTTAAAGCATTGTTTATCGCTTCCTGTACAATCCGGAACATATTGTTTTCAACCTGCTGAGGCAGGCGACTTGACATTTCGCCCGATACGTGATAGTGCAGCGGCGTATCGGTGAGCTTGCTGATTTCGCGAATGAAAACATTCAACGCGGCCTGGATACCATAGTCACCAAGCACAGTGGGCTTCAGGTTGAAGGTAACGCGCCGGACCTCTTTGATCACCTGGTTGATGAGGGCCTGAACGTCATGGATCTTCGCGGCAGCGTCCTGCCCATTGGCCACATTAATCGACTCGATCTGGTATTTCAACGAGGTCAGCATTTGACCAATGCCATCGTGAATATCCATCGCAAGGCGTTTTCGCTCCTCCTCCTGCCCCTCCAGGATCAACACCGACCGGAATTTCTGCTGGTTAATTTTCTTTTCGATGGCCGCCCGGTTTTTGAGCATCATATTCTTCTCGGCCTGCTTACGGTTGGTAATGTCGGAGCCCAAAATCACAAGCTCATCGACTTCGTTATCCTGAAAAACGGGATTGATGATCACTTCGGCCCAGCGCTCTTCATTGCCGGCACCCCGGAACGTGACCTCGCCCTGCCACGCTTTTTCTTCGGAAACGGCTTCGATCAGATCGTCCATCCAGTCGTCATCCAGGTTCGAGCCCGGGAACAAATCGCTAACAC
>DASPNN010000301.1:0-14188 GCA_035626495.1 Chryseosolibacter sp. | reverse complement strand
ACCAATGCCCAGGGGTGCAGCGACAGCTCAGATGTCACATCAGTTATTGTACATGCGCTGCCGGAAGCTGTGATCGATCCCGCCGGAACACAAACCATCTGCTCGGGCGAATCAATCGTCTTATCCGCGAGCCCTGGCGCTTCCCATCAGTGGAACAATGGCGCGACCACGGCAACGATCCTGGTCTCGATCGACGGCAAGTATTCGGTAACGATAAGCGATGTAAACGGATGTATGAACACATCCGACACCACAACCGTGATCGTCGCTGAATCACCAGAGGCAACCATTACGGCGGATAACCCCACCGCGTTCTGCGAAGGCGATTCCGTGACACTGACGGCGAGCGACGGCGCTTCATATCTCTGGAGCACCGGCGCCACCACCGGCGAAATTACGGTCAGCACGTCGGGTGACTATACCGTAGCCGTTACGAATGCAGACGGATGCAGCGATACTTCGAACATCACCAGTGTTCTGGTCCGCCCGTTGCCTGAGGCAGCCATCACCCCGGATGGCCCGACGACGTTTTGTGAAGGTGGCTCTGTGAGCCTTGCCGCCAGCGACGCCAGCAGCTTTCTCTGGAATACGAATGCAACCACCCCCGTCATAACCGTTACGGCCGCCGGAAACTACTCTGTGACTGTGACCGATGTCAATGGATGTTCGGCCATTTCCGAGGCGACTTCTGTCACGGTGAAATCCCTTCCGGAAATAACGGCGGAGGATGTGGGGCGATGCAACGCTGGGACGGTGACCCTCACCGCTTCGGGTACCGGTACGAAGAGTTGGTTCACGACGGCAACCGGTGGCACCGCCGTTGGGACGGGCGATATATTTACAACGCCAAGCCTGAGTGCTACGACGACCTATTATGTCGAATCCGAGCTGGATGGATGTCTCACCCCTGAACGCGAAAGTGTGGAGGCGATCGTCACCATTCTGGCCAAGCCCGTCATTACTGCCAATAACACCAATCCCGAACAGCCAGTCCTCACTTCAAGCGCAAGTTCGGGCAATCAATGGTTCCACGACGGGACGCAGATCGCCGGGGCCACCGGGCAAACACTTGCGGTAAGCGAAGAAGGGATGTACACAGTGCAAGTAACTGCAGACGGCTGCACCAGCGCGCTGTCAGACCCGTACGAGTATGTGCTGACGGGACTGGAAGGGTTCCCGACGGGCGGGATAGCCATTTACCCGAACCCTGCGGTTGACAAGCTGACCATTGTTCTTTCCGCAGCCGGCGCGCGTGAGAAAAACGCTGTCGTAGTTACGGATTTGATGGGACGCACGATGTTTGAACGGATCGGGGTCGGATCAGTCTTCGAGCTGGATTTGGCTACACTGAAGCCCGGCAAATACTTCGTACTCATTCGTCATCAAAAGAAATCCATCAGTAAAAAGTTTGTGAAGGAGTAGCTGGCCATTTACAGGTCGTCAACGCCACGAAAAATATACTGGCGCTGGCGCTCGCCGGTATGGATCGAGCCTTCCCAAATGCGTTAAGAGGCTGAGGTCAGGTCAGTTTCTTTTCTTTCCTTTCTGCTTTTCCTGAAGTTCAAAAATCTGCAGGGCCAATCGTTCCGTCAAAGAGCTTTGTGGAACTGCGTCGACTTCCGGGAAACGCGTGCTGAAAAATCCGTGTGCCCGCCACACCTCAGAAACTTCGGCAGCATTGATGGTGTAAGGCTCATACAGGCGATTGTCGGACACGAGCAACAGCTTGCCATCTTCGTCGAGGAAATTAAACAAGCGCTTGAAGACAATTCCATCTTTAAGGACGAGAACATAAAGTTTCCCGTTCTTGATCGCAGAAAGATTTTCCATATATTCCCCAAACACAATACTGCCTGAAGGCACGGGCAACATTGAATCCCCCTGTATCTCGAAAGCGCGGTACGTATTGTTTCGCGACAGGACCGGGAAGCTGATCTTTGGCAGCTCGCTGATAAACTCCGTATCCTGGTAGCCGGCAACGTACCCGGCAGACGCCTTTTGCGTAACGAGCTCGACGTTTTCCCGGTTCTCCTTGTCCACCGTGATCGCGAGCACCTCTTTGCCGCGTGAAAGCTGGTGTGTTTTCCATTCCGACTTGGGAAGGCGGCTGATGTCATGATTGACCAGTAAATCGAGGTTCACCCGGAAGATGCGGGTTAAATCCAATAAACATGATAGCGGTGGGGTTGCGCGCTCTTCCTCATAAGCGCCAATGGCTGCCTGTTTAAGTCCGAGTTTTTCCGCAAGTTGTTTTTGGGTCAGCTCGTGCTGCGTTCGCAGGAATTTCAGGTTCTTACTGATCACCATATAATCTTAATTGGTATCAAAAATTTTGCAACGGCTCAATATTACAAATAACACAGGCGCAACAACATTCCCGTTGTCAATTTTCCCGGACTCTCTTCCATTCCAATCAATTTGACATAACATGGCACGCGCCCGGCGTTTCTTGCTTGAGCCTTTGCCGGTATTCCCTGCCAATCCCCCTGGGAAGGGGGAAATGGAGGGGCCGCTATGGCAACGACATTACAAAACTAAAAAAATTAGTTTACGTTACAAATTTTATCTAATAATTTTAGTTACTTGGCCCTGTGGACAGGAACATCATACATCTGGATCTCGATGCCTTTTTTGTGGCTGTCGAATGCAAAAAAAACCCGAAGCTACGCGGGAAGCCCCTTATAATCGGAGGCAGCAGCCGTCGCGGGGTGGTGGCGGCATGCAGCTACGAGACCCGCGCCTTTGGTGTGCATTCGGCGATGCCGATGTATCTGGCCTTGCAGCTGTGTCCGGATGCTATTGTCATTTCAGGCGATATGGAGGCTTACAGTCAGGCCTCTCACGATGTGACCGAGATCGTCGCCGAAGAAGCTCCGGCTTTTGAAAAGTCATCGATCGACGAGTTCTATATTGATGCAAGCGGGATGGAAAGATATTTCGGCGCATTTAAATGGGCAACCGGGCTGCGCCGCCGGATAATCCAGCATACGGACCTGCCGATCTCGCTGGCGATGTCTGTGAACAAGCTGGTATCCAAAGTCGCGACCGCGGAATTCAAGCCCAACGCGGAAGCCCACATCATGCCCGGCACCGAAAGAGAATTTCTCGCACCGCTGGCCGTCGAAAAAATTCCAATGATCGGAAAACAAACGGCGTCTTTCCTGTATGATATGGGTGTGCGCACGGTGGAAACATTGCGCGAAATGCCCGTTGAACTTCTGGTCAGCGCTTTTGGAAAGAACGGGCTTTCCCTTTGGAACAAGGCCCATGGGATCGACCCCTCCCCTGTAGTTTCTTATTCGGAGCAGAAGTCCATCTCTACGGAATGCACGTTCGATGCCGACACCATCGACGTCAGTAAATTACGTTCGGTGTTGATCGCAATGGTTGAGAAGGTCGCTTTCAGCCTGCGCGAGCAAAAGAAACTGACTTCATGCGTGACGGTGAAGATTCGGTATGCAAACTTCGATACCGAAACCAAACAGGTGCAAATCCCCTATACTGCGTCAGACCACATTCTTTTGAAAACCGTGCTGGAATTATTCAAGAGACTTTACAACCGGCGTATGCTGATCCGGTTGGTCGGTGTCAGACTGAGCGGACTGGTGCATGGCAACTACCAGATCACGCTTTTCGACGATACCGAAGAAGACATCAGTCTGTATCAGGCGATCGATTATATAAAGCATAAGCACGGGGTCGAAAAAATCATACGAGCCAATACAATCGATGTGAACAAACGCGTCCGCATGGAAATGAACATGTTCAAGGGTCCTTCCAACCCGCTGAAAGGCATCTATAGTTGAAGTACTGTTTCCAAATACCGAAAATGAGAACTGCAAAACATATGAAGCACTACCCGCAAACAGCCCAAGAAGTCAAAGAACTTTTTTTTCTGATTCAGCCGCCCCGCCACATTACCAGCGATGTTTCTGTTTTGAAAGACGACGTCCATTATCTGGTAGGCAGAGAGTTGAAGGACCGTTTCGTAAAAGCCCATATTTCCCTGTTCAAATTCAGCGACACCGGCTTGCACATGAAACACCTGATCCGGTTCGTTGAGGCGCGCGCTGCCGAATTCAGCCCTTTTAATGTGTTCCTCAAAGACTTCGGTGCATTCTATAACGGGTCGAAACGATCCATTTACATGGATGTGGTAAACAAGTTTTACATCCAGGATGTATTCGAAAAGCTCGTCAAGCAAGGCACTTCTTACACCCCGCATATTCCGATCGCAACGAACCTTGACGAAGAGGACTATTGGCGTTGCTGGCCGTACCTGAAAAGCCTTCATTACGGCAACCAGCATTTCCTGTGTGACCGAATCACGGTGCTTGCCCGTTCGGATGCCAAATGGACCCATTTCAAAGACATCCATTTCGGCGGCCGCCCCTAGCGGCAACCCATTTTCAAAGTTTGAAAAAACATACTTTTATGAACCCTCTCGAGATTTTGCAAAAACAATTCGGCTACAAGTCATTTCGCCTGCAGCAGGAACAAATTATCCACGCGGTGCTCGGCCGGAACGACACGTTCGTACTCATGCCCACCGGTGGTGGAAAATCGCTGTGTTACCAAATTCCGGCATTACTTTCCAGCGGTCTTACACTGGTCATTTCACCCCTTATCGCGCTGATGAAAGACCAGGTGGACTCGTTGCGCTCGAATGGCGTGGAAGCCGCCTGCATCAATTCCACGCAGACATACGATGAGCAGGAACGAATACTCCAGCGAGCGGCTAACGGCACGCTCAAACTGTTGTACCTCGCGCCGGAAAAACTGTCGAGCAACGGGGGTGATTTTCTGAAGCGTGTGGCGCAATTCCGCGTCGCTCTCATCGCCGTTGATGAGGCGCACTGTATCTCCCAGTGGGGCCACGACTTCAGACCCGAATATTTGATGCTGTCGAAGCTTAATTATGCCCTGAAGGACGTCCCATTGATCGCTCTGACAGCCACAGCGGATGAGATCACCCGGAAAGACATCATCGAAAAGCTCGCGCTAAGGAAACCCAAAGTATTTGTTTCAAGTTTCAACCGCCCCAACATCCACTATGCAGTCGCTTCCAAGGAAAACAGCTTCGAAAAGTTGTTGGAATTCCTGTCGCGATACAAGGACAAATGCGGTATTATCTACTGCCGATCGCGCAATTCCACAGAAGCACTTGCCGAGCGCCTTTCTACGCAGGGTTTTAAGGCTCTCCCCTACCATGCCGGCATGGAGCGGGAGCAGCGCACACAGCACCAGGACCGCTTTGCAAAGGATGAGATTAACATCATCGTGGCGACAATAGCGTTCGGCATGGGCATCGATAAATCCAATGTCCGGTTTGTGGTTCATATGGACCTGCCGAAAAATATAGAAAGCTATTACCAGGAGACCGGGCGCGCGGGACGTGATGGCCTTGCCAGCGAAGCTCTGCTGTTTTATTCTTTCGGGGATGTTGCACGAATGAAAAGCCTCGTCAGAGTCGAGGGCAATACTCAACAGACCGAGATTGCGCTAAAAAAACTTCAGGAAATGGCGCGTTTTGCCGAGCAACGCACATGCCGCCGAAAATACCTCCTCAACTATTTTAATGAAACGTACGCCGACCGATGCGAAAACTGTGACATCTGCCAAAGGAACGCGAACACTGCTATTCCTGAAATCGTCTCCGATGAGCGCCTCCTCCGCCAACTCAGACAACTGCGTAAGCAAATGGCAGCCGATGCCAACGTCCCAGCTTATATTATTTTTTCGGATGCGACGCTGGCCGAGCTCGCGACCTACAGGCCAGTCGACCCCCGGCACTTGCGGAACATTTCCGGCATTGGCGAAGTGAAGGCCGCAAAATATGGCCCCCTGCTGATCCGGGAAATCCGCGCGTATTGTGAAGCACATGGAGTGTCGTCCCGGATGGATCAAAAAAGTACGAAGAAGAACACCGACCGTGACAACGCCACACGCCAGCACACCCTGTCGCTCTTCAACGCCGGTCATACCATCAGCGAGATTGCATCCATGCGCGGGCTCGCCGAGAGTACCATTCACGGACACCTTGCGTACTACGTTCAAAAAAAGAAAATTGGCGTCAACCGCGTCATAGAAGAAGATAAGATACCGGCCATCCGGTCGGCGCTCGAATTTCACGGAAGCACGGCGCTCGCCCCCGTAAAAGCCGCGTTGGGCGAGCGCTTCACGTATGCAGAAATCAGGTATGTACTTGCCGACATGATATCGAAAGAACCAGAACTCCAGCTCCTTGCTGCCTGAGGTCTGTAAACACAATTGGAACAATGACTAAATCGATATGTTTCTGAACTGCCACACGGGCTATAGCTTCAAGTACGGCACGATGCCGGTAGAAAGCTTGTTCAACGAAGCCCGGCGTTGCGGTGTCCACAAGCTGGCGCTTACAGAAATCAACAACACCGCCTCCTACATGGAAATGCTCCGGATCTGTAACGCGTCCCGGCCCACGGCAAGCGGTAAAGCGAAATTCGCTGCTGACCCTTATACGCTTGACCTCGCCGTCGGCATCGACTTCCGTCGACAGCATGAGCAGTTATATATTGCGATCGCTGCGGACAACTTTGGCTTTGAGACCATCAACCGTTTTTTGTCATACCATAACCGCGCCGGAAAGTCCTTGCCCGTGCGTGCACCGGAACTCGAGAACACGTTTGTAATCTATCCTTACGGAAGAGCCAGTGTCGACGAGCTGCGACCAAATGAATTCATCGGGATCAGAAGACACGAGTTGCTCAAATTTGCGTCGATGGATCACTCTGCGGCACACGAAAACAAGTATGTCATACTCCACCCGGTAACGTTGCTGGCCCCTGATGACCCGGGGAAGACCGGCAGCAGCCGCGATTACAACATCCACCGTTTATTACGCGCCATCTCGCATAACACACTGCTCAGCAAGCTCCCTCCACACGTGCAGGCGCGCGAAGACGAGTTTATGATACCGGAAGGCGCGGTAAAAAATCAATTTGAACGCCTCCCATGGCTGATCGCCAATACTGAAAAGCTGCTCGGATCCTGTTCGATTGTCTGCGAACAGGGGAAAGACAAGAATAAGAAATTTTTTCGCTGCAGTCAGGATCAAGATTTACAATACCTCCGGGAAGAAACCCGCAAGGGATATCACCGGGTATACGGGGCCGATCAGAGCATCTGGAACGAGCGAATTGAAAAAGAGCTATCCATCATCGAACGAAAGGAATTTACCTCGTATTACCTCATCACCTACGACCTCATCAATTTTGCGAAATCCAGGAACTACGACTTTGTAGGTCGCGGCAGCGGCGCAAACAGTACGGTTGCCTATTGCCTGGGTATCACCAACGTGGACCCGATCGAGCTCGATTTATATTTCGAAAGATTCCTGAACGAGGAACGCACTTCCCCACCGGATTTCGATATCGACTTCTCGTGGGACAACCGCGATGCCATCTATGACTATCTTTTTGAAAAATACGGTGCAGATCATGTTTGTCTGCTGGGCACGCACGTCACCTATCAGTGGCGTTCCATATTACGTGAGCTCGCGAAGGTCTTCGGATTACCGAAACACGAGATCGATGAACTGGCGGACGACCCGCAAGGCGTATCTTCTCGCGACCATATTACCGAACTGGTCTACAAATACGCAACCTACATTGTCGAACGAGGGCTGCCTGCAAACCTTTCTATACATGCAGGCGGCGTGCTGATCACCGAGCAGCCCATCTACGCCTTTACAGCCACTGAAATGCCGCCGAAGGGGTACCCGGTTTCGCATTTCGAAATGCACAATGCCGAAGATTTCGGGATATACAAGTTCGACATCCTCAGTCAACGCGGGCTGGGGCACATCAAAGAAACCGTCCGTCACATTAAGCGCAACCGTGGTGTAAACGTCGACGTCCATCGATTCAGCGAATTTAAACAGGACTTGAAAATCCGGCGTCTTTTGCGCGAAAGCCGGACGCTTGGTTGTTTTTACGTTGAATCGCCAGCCATGCGAATGTTGCTCGGCAAGCTGCGATGCGAAGACTACATTACGCTGGTAGCCGCGAGTTCCATCATCCGGCCCGGCGTCGCCAGTTCCGGAATGATGCGTGCTTACATCGAACGCTTCCATGCGGTCCGCCAGGGAAAAACATATCAGGCGATCCATCCGGTGATGGATGCGTTGATGAAAGAAACGTACGGCGTGATGGTGTACCAGGAAGACGTCATCAAGGTGGCCCATCATTTCGCGGGTATCACACTCACTGAGGCTGACGTGCTGCGACGCGGCATGTCGGGAAAGTATCGTTCGCGTGAAGAATTTGAACGGGTGAAGCACAGGTTCTTTGAGCAATGTGAAAAGAGACATTATCCTGCGCATGTGACGGAGCGCGTGTGGTATGAAATTGAAAGCTTTTCCGGTTACTCTTTCGCTAAAGGGCATTCGGCGAGCTACGCGGTGGAGAGCTACCAGAGCTTATACCTCAAAGCACATTTTCCCCTTGAATTCATGGTGGGTGTGATCAATAACTTCGGCGGATTTTACAGAACGGAATTTTACTTCCATGAAGCACGGATGAATGGGGGGGCGATCGAGGCGCCGTGCGTTAATAAAAGTGAATACCTGACCACGATTGACGGAACCCGGATCTACATCGGTTTTGTCCATCTTAAGAGTCTCGAAAACCGGCTGGCAAATAGCCTGATTACAGAGCGAACATGCAATGGCCCATATACGAGCTTGCACGATTTCCTGCTGCGAAACAACATTGCCCTTGACCAAACCCGCATCCTCATCCGCATTGGAGCATTCCGTTTTACGGGAAAAAGCAAACAACACCTGCTGTGGGAAGCAATGCTTTATTTTAACAACGTCAAAGAAAAACGGCGTGCTACAGCTTTGTTTAACACACAACCCAAAGGCTATCCGCTGCCACATCTTCAAAGGTTAAAAATCGAAGACGCATTTGACGAGATAGAGTTGCTGGGATTTCCCTTGTGCGATCCATTCGATCTTCTCGCGAGCGCGCCGCGCGGGGATTGCGCAGCCCGCGAGCTGATGAGCAAAATCGGACACTCTGTTCAAATGACCGGATATGTAGTCACAACCAAGGATGCGCGTACGAAAAATGGGACAGCGATGTATTTCGGAACGTTTCTCGACTGCCATGGAGAGGTGTTCGATACGGTACACTTTCCCGATGCAGCCCGAAAATATCCTTTTCGCGGTCGTGGATTTTACGCGATCAGGGGAAAAGTTGTGGAAGATTTTGGCGTAGCGACCGTCGAAGTTTCCAGCATGCAAAAACTGCCAATCGTTAACAAACGTGCGGAACAATTCATGCAGGAACAATTCCCGGAGCCAACGCAGGGTCTGGCAACAAGGCAACAAGCAGCCGTTCCGAAGCTGCTGGCATAACATTTTTACCGGCAGCACTGCTTTTCATTGTGAAAGGGAGAGCGTTCCAAAAATGGGAGAGAAGATATGATTAGCGTAATCATTCCTACGTACAACGATGAGGGTCTCATCAAAAGTACAATCGCGCATTTACAAGAAAATGCTTATAAGCGCTTATTGAAGGAAGTCATTGTTGTCGACGCAGGAAGTACAGACAACACCGTTCGCGAAGCCACGGAGGCCGGAGCGATGATAATCCGGAGCATCCGCCGTGAGCGCGGTCTTCAGCTAAACCTCGGCGCACAGGCAGCCACCGGAAAAATTTTATATTTTGTGTCACCGGGAACATTTCCTCCGAATCATTACACCAACGAGATCGTTCGCGCAACAATGAAAGGGTTTTCATTTGGATGTTTCTCGTTGACCGCCGACCATCGTCACTGGATGCTGAAAGTGCTGAACCGCTTTACAAAATCCAAAATCGACTACACGCGATTGGAAAACCACAGTCTTTTCGTTCTGAAAGAGCTGTTCGATAAATCGGGGCGCTTCCGCGAGGACATGATGATCCTCGAAGACCGCGAAATGATCGCGCGTCTCAAGCGTTACGGGACCTTCACGATCCTCAACGACAAGCTCGTTCCCTCTTCTGTAAAGAATCCGGTGAGCACCGCTGCCCGGGCGGAGTTCAGCTTCATGATTGCCTGGATTATGTACGACATGGGATATTCGCAGCAAAAACTTGTCAAAGTATATCGCGCTTTGCTTGGACGTCATGCGTCCGCATACGGGAGGACCGATACCCTCAGTGCATCGCTGACATCCTGATCAGAGGAATATTTTGCGGTAAGTTGCTTCATCGAATCCCAACGCGACAACCCTTCCGTCCTTTTCGATGAGCGGCCTTTTGATCACACTGGTCTTGTCTTTCATTAGAGCAATGGCGCTCGTTTCGTCGGCAACCTCCCTTTGCAACGCCTCGTCCAGTTGCCGCCACGTTGTGCCCCTTTTGTTCACAAGGTTCTCCCACCCAACCTGCTCCGACCATCGCCTCAAATGCAAGTCGGTTACGCCCTTGCTTTTATAATCGTGAAATTCAAATGGAATCTGATTTGCTTTGAGCCATGCCGTCGCCGATTTCACGGTGTTGCAGTTTTTTATGCCGTATAATATCATCTTCAATGAACAGTTACACCACCATCGATTGTGACCACCGACCCGCTCATCCAGGCCGACTTGTCGGAGGCGAGAAAGAGTGCCAGGTTTGCCACATCGCCTGGCATGCCGAGCCTTTTAAGCACGGTCTTTTGGCCGGCGTCAGCAACCGCTTTCTGAGGGTCGGGAAACGCAATTGCGGACGCATGTATCAACGGAGTATCTACCGGTCCCGGACACATAACATTCGCCCTGATTGCCGGGCCGTACTCCAACGCTACCTGGCGTGTCAGAGCAACGGCTGCAGCCTTTGACGCACAATACGCCGGATGATTTGGGAAGGATTTGAACGCCGCGATTGAACTGTTAACGACAATACAACCGGCGCCGCCCGATTGCATGGCTGGGATCCCGAACCTGCAAATCCAGAATATCGCATTCAGGTTAACGCCGATGGCCTGGTGCCACACGGTTTCATCCATCGCTGTTACCGTGCCGAGGCCGAGCGTACCGGCATTTGCCACCACGATGTCAAGTCTGCCAAATTCAGACACCGCAGCGTGTACGAGTTTCTCGCTGGTTTCGCGCTCTGTGAGGTCCCCGGCGACAAAATAGGCAGGCGAATGCTGCCGAAGCTCCCTGGCCAGGCCCTCGCCCGCATGCATGTCGCGACCGTGCACGATGACGGCCGCGCCCTCTTTCGAAAATAACTCCGCGATCGCCTTGCCCATCCCGCGGGTCGATCCCGTTACAATTGCAACTTTGCCCTTAAGTTCCATCTCAGATCCGAAAGATAATAAATCGAATGAAACAACCGCCGCATCGCTGTGATCGACGGCTAGTTGAGGATGGGATGAACAATCTGGAACTCTGTATACCCTTCATCATTTTGAACAAGATTGATCGAGCCGTTGAGCTTGTTCAGGCATTGCTTTACGATATACAGTCCCAGGCCGATGTTGCGATGGTCACGCGCTGACTTTGAAAACATTTTATACAGGTTTTCAAGGTCGGGCTCCTTGATACCGATTCCATTGTCGATGATGGCCATCTGCAGATTTTTGCCATTTTTCATCGTGCGGATCTTGACAAATTTTTTTTCCGGAGAGGAAGGTTTTTGGAACCGGATCGAATTTTCAATCATGTTGGTCAGAATCAGTTCAAGCAGAAAGGGATCCGAAAACCAGGTGTCCGCCTTGTTTTCACTGACAATCTCGATCTCGCCAAAACCATTCATGGTCTTGAGCTTGTCCAGCACCTGCGAAAGCAGGTCTGAAAAATTGATCGTTACCGGTTGCACCTTAACTTCATTGATGTGGCTTACGATCTTGAGACGGTCGAAGATCTCGTTGAGTTGTTGAGCGCCATCGTAAAACATCCTGAAATATTCCTTAGCCTTTTCATCAAGGATATCGAGCAACGCGACGTGGCAGATTCCCAGGAGCCGCACAAGCGGTCCGCGAATGTCGTGAGACGACCTGTAAATAAAATTGTCAAGCTCAAGGTTGACGACCTTCAATTCCTTATTTGCCTGCTCGAGTTCCCGCGTCCGCTGGTCCACCGTATTTTGTAGCTGATCGTTCAGTCCCGACAGTTCGATGTTTTTTTGATGGATAACTTCCTTGGCGCGTTCCAGTTCCTGGTGGCTGAGTGCAAGCTTGTCACGTTGAGAATGAATCTCTTCTCTCTGACGGGTGATCTCGAGGTTGGTTTTGACAAGATCAGCGCTCAGGCGCCGTTGCTCTTTATACGAGCGGTACAGGAAGAAAAGAAATATGACCGACAGGCCCACCATCACGACCAGGAAGTACGTTTGAGCTGTGATCTTGCGGATCTCGTCGTCCTTCGCAGCAAGTTTAGACTGGGATTGCTCCCGCTCAATCTGAAGCTGAATATCTTTAATGCTGCGCGCGATATTTTTGCCGAAAACGCTATCGCGCAAAGCAATGAACTGTGTCTGAAAGTACAGGGCGCTGTCGAATTTCTTTTTGCTGACGTACAGGTCTTTCAACAAGTCAAAATTATGCATCATCAGGTCTTTGTCGCCGATGCGCATCGCGATGGTCTGGCTCCTCTTCAAGTAGTATTGAGCTGAATCCCGCCTTCCCGTGAGCGTGTGGATTTTGCCGAAAAACGAATAAACTTCGGCAATGCCGCTCTGGTCCTGGATGCTCTCGCTCAGCACAAGCGATTTGCGAAAATATTTCTTCGCCTGTTCGAGGGAATCTTTTTTTAAAAGCACCTGCGCGGCGCCGTTGTAGGCCGAGGCGTGCCAGATCGCGTTGTCAATAGTGGCCGCCAGCGCGAGCGCATCCCGAAAATATCTCGACGCTTTTTCGAGCTCATTCTGGTCGATGTAGGTGAATCCGATATTGTTTAACGAATACAACAGCTGATCTTTGTCGTTCTTTTGCTGGGAAAGCGAAATCGCATTCCGGTAATACTCACGGGCCTTGTCGAAGTCCTTCAGCTCTGCGTATACCAGGCCGATGTTGTTCATCGTCTGCGCCAACCCGTAATCCTGCCGGATCTTCCGCTTCAGGTTTAGCGCCCGCAATAAAAATTCAAGTGCTTCGGGATAGCTGCCCACATTATAGTATGCAAGCCCGATGTTATTCATCGAGCTTGTCATGAGCGAGGAGTCTTTGGAGGCCTCCGAAAGAGCGTAAGAATCGTGGCTGTATTTGATCGCCGAATCGTAGTTTCCTTTGTAATAGTGAACACCGCCGAGCAGCCTGGTGGCGATCGCCTTGGTGCGGAGATCATTGCTCCGCTTTGCCAGGCTGAATCCCTCTTTTGCATAGTGCATGGCCGAGTCTGGATGATTCAGCCACAGCGATAGAATGATTTCCTGGTAGATGGGCATCTTCTGGTCGCCGGGAGCCGCTTCGAGCGCCTTTAACAGGCTATCGAGTCCACTTTGCGCAGACACAGAAGCGAATCCGGCAAGAAAGAATACGAATGCTACAATGCGCTTCATTTTGCTAACAGGTGCCCACAGGATTAGACAGAGGTACCTTAAAATAGCAAAAATCAACGACTTTAGAAATCGTTGACCATTGCAAAAGCGCTTCTCAGCCTGCGGATGAGCTTGGTGGATTCCGCGAAATCAAGCGTCTGTTGACCATCAGAAGCCGCCTCTTCCGGCTTTTGGTGGGTTTCATAGATTACGCCATCGGCACCGGCTACTGCCGCTGCCAAAGCGACGGGTTCCACGAAATCACGGATTCCAATCCCGTGCGACGGGTCGGCGATCACCGGCAAATGCGTCTTCTCTTTCAGAATCGGAATTGCGTTGATGTCCATCGTATTCCGGCTTGCTTTTTCATACGTCCGGATGCCGCGTTCGCAAAGCAGCAACTTCTCATTGCCGGCTGCAAACACATATTCAGCCGAATACAGCAGCTCTTCGATTGTGCCGGATATCCCGCGCTTGATCATGACCGCTTTGTCAACTTTCCCAAGCTCGTCAAGCAGGTTGAAGTTTTGCGTGTTGCGCGCTCCCACCTGGAAGATATCAACATAATCATGCATTTCCGCGATCTGGCTGACCTGCATTACCTCCGAAATTATTTTGATCCCTGCCGCACTCGCTTTCGCATGCCACATTTTAAGCCCTTCTATCCCAAGGCCACGGAAAGCATAAGGCGAGCT
>DASPNN010000300.1:0-15004 GCA_035626495.1 Chryseosolibacter sp. | reverse complement strand
GGGAAGCGTGTGGAAAATGTAAAGGGCCCATCGGAACATATAATAGTAACGTCGATCGGTGATTCGAAAGTTTACGGACAGGGACTTATCACCCGCGGATTCAATACTCCCAGCGGGACACCTTCAGGATACGGGGAACTTCAGTATTTTTGGGTTTACACGGGAGGAAAATCCTGTGTGACTGCTAAAAGTTAAAAAGAAATTCTGAATATATGATCGTAACCCTGGTACACGTGCATGTCAAGCCGGAATATGTCGGAGAGTTTATCGCGGCGACACGCGAGAATCATTTGAATTCGGTGAAGGAACCCGGCAACCTTCGGTTCGACATCCTGCAGGACAGCCTGGACCCATCGAAATTTGTTCTTTATGAAGCCTACGTTTCGGAGCAGGCGGTGGCGGCGCACAAGGAAACCACTCATTACCACGCGTGGCGTGAGCTGGTGGCCCCGTGGATGGCCAAACCCCGTGAAGGCGTCAAGCATCATCTCTTGTTTCCCGAGCGTTCGCAGATCAAATGATCAACGCGTTTACATTTGCCCCGACCCCGCAGCTCCACTTTGGTGCCGGAAAAATTTCTGTGCTGCCGGGAACCGTTTCGGCGTTCGGCAGTAAAATGCTTCTCGTAACCGGAGCCCGGTCATTTGTGTCTTCCGACATGGGAAGGTCCTTGATCGGCATTCTTGAAACGAAGGGTGAAGTCTATTCTTGTGTCATTGATCGTGAGCCTTCGCCTGAAATGATCGATCGCGTGGTGAAACAGTTTCGGGAATCCCGGCCGGATGTAGTGGTGGCCATTGGCGGCGGGAGTGTGGTCGACGCGGGCAAGGCGATATCGGCGATGCTGACGTTGGCGACGCCGGTCACGGATTTCCTGGAGGGCGTCGGAACTTTGACACATCCCGGGTCAAAGGTTCCGTTCATCGCGATTCCCACTACGGCGGGTACCGGCAGCGAGGCTACGAAAAATGCGGTCTTGTCAAAGACCGGTGATAATGGATTCAAACGGTCATTACGGCACAACAAATTTGTTCCGGACGTCGCGATTGTGGACCCCGCGTTGTGTCTGAGCTGCCCACCTCACGTTACTGCGGCCAGCGGGATGGACGCATTTACGCAATTGCTCGAGTCATATTTGTCGGCCGTGTCGAATCCGGTAACAGACGCCCTTGCCCTGGAAGGTCTGAGTCGCATTGCGCGTTCGCTAAAACGCGCATTTTATGACGGGGGAGACTTAAATGCGCGGACAGACATGTCGCTTGCCGCATACTTGTCCGGAATAACGCTCGCGAATGCCGGACTTGGTCTTGTGCATGGATTTGCTTCTTCGATTGGAGGATACTACGATGTGCCGCACGGGGTGGTGTGCAGTACGATGATGCCGGCGGCTAATCAAGTCACTGTTCGCAAGCTGAGACGGACGAAAGAAAATGACGACGCGTTGAGAAGATACGCGTTGGTCGGGAAGATGTTCTGCGGTACAGCGGGTGGGACCGACAAATATTACTGCGACGCCTTACTCGGGGTGATCGCCGACTGGCGGCACGAGATGAAGATACCGTCGCTGAGCACACTGGGGATAAATCGCGATGCGTTCTCGAGAATTGCGAGCGTGACAGACAATAAGAATAATCCCGTTCCCCTTGACCGGGACGAGATCATCGAAGTACTTGAAATGTCGGCGTGAGCTAAAACTTCAGCGTTTTCGGAAGATACTTTGCCACCAGATCCTCGTAGTACGGCCGCAGCTCTTTCCAATTCGGCGGAGTCGGATTTTTGGAATACAGGTCGTACGGGTTGAACAGCTTCACCCATTTGAACATCTCGCGGTCGTGGTCATCCATCAGGTGATCGTAGGCATGCTCGCGATGCTGCGCATAAAACGAGTGATATCTTAACATGTACAAGCCAGGCTCCGGCAAATTATTTTTCAGCATCTGGTATACATATTCGTCATGCCCCCAGGACATGTGAACATTACGGAGCCCGCATTGATGGGAGTAAATGCCATAGCGGGTGCTGTATATTTCATGATTGTGGTCCGGATTATCCTTGAAAAATTCAGCATACACAACCTTGTCGGAGAATGAGCATCCGACCGGGAAGGTGTCGCCGACGACGGCCCACTGAGGTTCGCCAAACAGGCAAAGGACCTTTCCCATGTCATGAACGAGCCCGACCAGCACCATCCAGTCCGGGTGGCCATCCCGCCGAATTGCTTCCGAAGTCTGCAGCAGATGCTGAAACTGGTCCAGGTCCGTATCTGGGTCGGAATCGTCAACGAGCTGATTCAAAAACTGAAACGCATCCCACACCGGCATTTCTTTCTTGTTGAATGAAAGAAATTCTTTCTCTTTATTAAGGACAAAGTCCAGGGTTTGGTATTTGTGGTTAAGTCTGTAGAATTCCCGCACCGTGTCGCGTTCGGGGGTATCGTAATTGCGGTAGTCTTCAGTGCTTTTTTTGGCAATGTCCTCCGGGTCGGGATACCGCGACAACACGTCGTCTTCCCAGACGTCCAGGTTTCGCAGCGGTGTATTTTCAGCATCGTTTTTCATGACCGAATTTAAGCCTTTATGGCCGAAAAGACAATCGGGGCAGGCATTTTCTGTGTTATCACGCGCTGCCAACTACATGAGTCCGATGGTTGGGGCATCGATTGTATCGGGCGATTAGAGTTGCTGAATCGAAGCGGATGTGGTCGCATCAATGGCGCTGGGCTCCATATAAATAACTTCCCACAAGTGTCCGTCGAGGTCTTCGAAGCCCCATCCATACATGAAGCCGTGGTCCTGTTTTCTGTTTGGCGTGCTGCCGCCGGCCTTGATGGCTCTGTTTACGAGATGGTCGACCTCTTCGCGGCTGTTAGCGGACAATGCGAGGATAACTTCGGTGTTGCTGGTCGTGTCTGCGATTTGCTTTTTTGTAAAGGTTTGGAATAATGGTTCGGTCAGCAACATCGCGAAAATGTCGTCGCTGATGATCATACAAGCAGCTTTTTCGTCTGTGAACCGGGGATTGAAATGAAAGCCGAGTGTCGTAAAGAAATCGATGGTTTTTTTAAGGTCTTTCACGGGTAGGTTTACAAAAATCTTGGTTGCCATAACAAGGGTCAGTTATGCCTCAAAGGTAGCCGCCGCCGTTGAGTTGGCGAGGTATGAACGCGGCAACTTTGGGGGTCGAATCCGACTAAAATTGACGGCGCGTCTGGCACCTGTCAACGGAAAAAACGGACGTGGCGTAATGTTGGCGGGCCGACTACTTTGAAAGCGGTGAGTTAAAAATTCGTTAATTTGATGAGAGAAATATTTTCATGGAAATCCTTGACGAGACCCATATTGGCAAAACGCGCACCGTCTCGAGAATTGCGGATAGCGGTTACGTTAACGCGGGTTATTGGTTTTTCTCTTTTCTTATTCTTTCTGCGCTTGCTTTTTACCCTCGTTACCTTGGCGTATGGTCGCTGGCCATTCCGCCAATCGTCCACGCGCATGCGGTTCTGATGACCCTTTGGATGGTGATGCTGGTGATTCAACCGATGCTGATCAAGCGAAAAAATTTCCGGCTGCACCACCGGATTGGAAGATTGAGCTATTTACTCGTGGCACTGATTGTAATCGCCACTTACGGCATGATCCGGCATGCGTACGACACCTACGTTGGCGATTTAAGGGAACAAGTGGCGCAGGGCACTCTGCCGTATGCGGAAGCCGACATTCTGTACCGCGCGCGTATGATCATCAGCCTCCCGCTCGTCTATACGATTTGGTTCGTTATTCTATATGCGCTTGCTATCATTTACCGAAAAACACCTTTTGCCCACGCGCAGTACATTATCGCTGCGTCGCTGACCTTACTTGGCCCGACAGTCGACCGCATCATTTACTCGCTTACCGGCATGAGTCACTTTGGGATTGTTCCGATCGAAGCGGTTTCTTTCATGATGGCGGTGATCGTGCTGCTGTTTTTAGTCTGGTATGACGTGCGCAAAAATTTTTCGTTCCGGCCAGCGTTGATCAGTCTTGCAATTTTTCTCACAGGAACGATCGCATATTTCACCATTCAGCAGACCGCTGCCTATCAGTCGTTTGTACGGCTCATCCTGTATTGACCAGGCGCAAGTTTTGTCGGCCGATGTTAAACGACGTGGGTTATGACAGTGCAATGTCTTGGAAGCGGCGACGCGTTTGGGACGGGTGGCCGGCTTAATACGTGCTTCCTCCTGAGGGCTGAGACGCGGAATCTCTTGCTGGATTGCGGCGCGACGTCTCTGGTTGCGCTTAAAAAACAAAACCTTTCCTCCGGTGATATCGACGTGGTTGTGATCACCCATTTTCATGCAGATCATTTTGCCGGATTGGCCTTCATCCTTTGCGAAGCATATACCGGAAACCGCTCGAAGCCCCTGACCATAGTCGGGCCGGAGGGGCTTGAACGCAAAGTAGGTGTGCTTCTGGACTGTGTATTTCCCGGTATCCATCGACCCGCGCCATTTTGTTTGCGTTATAACGTTTTCCGTGCCGGTCAGCCTTGGACACACGATGGAATGGAAATTACAGGTTTTACAGCCATTCATTCTGAAGGAACCAACCCGCATTCAGTCAGGGTCCGGATCGACGGGAAGATCATTGCATATTCGGGTGATACCGAGTGGTCGGACGAACTGGTTAAGGTGGCCGCCGGCGCGGATCTTTTTATTTGTGAGGCATCTTCATGGGAACAGACCATGTCCGGCCATATGTCTGTCGCCCAAGTGCTGGCCCGACGGAAAGACCTGAACGCGAAAAAGATTGTACTCACCCATGCCGGAAGCGAGACGCTTAAGCATGCAAGCGAGATCCCATTGCAGATAGCTTGCGATGGCGATATCTTGTTCGGACCATAAGTCAGACGAGAAATGTGTTTCTGACACCGAGCCGGCTCAGATCCATCTGCGGACTTTTCGAAAATACTCAGGGTATTCGTCCGGAAAATCATTTTTCAGCCGCGGCTCCTCATGGAGCAGAATGAAAAGGTGGAAACAGGTAAAGATGACAGATGCGTATATCCATAGAGTTGTAGATCCTGTGAGCCATGCTTCGGCGAGAAGCATGAACATGACGCCGACATACATAGGGTTGCGGGAAAGGCGGTACACGCCCGACACAACAAGCCGCCGGGTCGGGTCCAATGGGGATAAAGTGCCTTTCCCCTCTTTGGCGAACTTGAAAACGCAGGTTAGCAGAATGATCAATCCGGAGCAAAACAGGGCTGTCGCGCCTGCTATCCGAAGCGTTACAGGTGTCCAACTCACGCCCTGCCACGCATCCTTCGCTAACAAGTACGGAACCAGTCCCGTGACAACGCCGGGCTGCAGCACAATGAAAAAGAGGTTTCGAAGCAGAAGTGAGCTCATCAGGTCAAGTGAATTTCCGAATTTTTTTTTCATTTTATGTTCGCCCGATCATTATAGTCCCCCAAGGCGTTAACCCAATATCATCCGGCCCGGGAATTGTTGCGGGAATCATGAAACAGTCCAGACAACATGCCAGAGTAGACACGGGTCCGCAGACATATTTGTTGAATATTTAAAAAAAGACTGTTCATTGATTGGCAAGAAGAAGTAAAAACGGATTTATTTGAGGTCTTTAAAATTACGTCCCCGATGAATATCAATGCGCGCGCTGCAGCGGCGAATACTTATGATGCCATCGTTATTGGCTCCGGTATCAGCGGAGGCTGGGCAGCGAAAGAGTTGTGTGAGCGAGGTCTCAAGGTCCTCATGCTTGAACGCGGCCAACCCGTGGAGCATCCTCGGTACCCGACTGCAATGAAGGACCCATGGGATCTTGAATATCGCGGGCGTCTTACGGAGGAAGACAAGCAACGATACCATATTCAAACCCGGCATCCATCGTTCCGGGGAGACAACAAGCATTTTTACCTCAATGATCTCGAGAATCCTTACACCGAAGCGCAACGGTTTGACTGGATACGAGCGGATGTCGTAGGAGGGCGCTCGCTGTTGTGGGGAAGACATTGCTACCGCTGGAGCGATCTGGATTTCGAAGCCAACGCGCGGGATGGTTATGGTGTCGACTGGCCAATCCGGTATAAGGATATCGCGCCCTGGTATGATAAGGTTGAAAAGTTCATAGGCATTAGTGGGCAAAAGGAAGGATTGCCCCATTTTCCCGATGGCGAGTATCTTCCGCCGATGGAGATGAATTGTGTCGAGCGCTTTTTGAAAGCGAAAGTTGAAAGCAAGTTTCCGGACAGACGTATCACTATCGGGCGGGTCGCGAACCTGACCGCTCCCGTGAAAGGCCGGGGCGTGTGTCAATTTCGCAATCTCTGTCACCGCGGGTGTCCCTATGGTGCCTATTTCAGTACGAATGCCAGCACACTTCCCGCCGCATTTGCGACTGGAAATTTCATATTGAAATCGAACGCCCTTGTCAATCGCGTGTTGTATGATGAACAACGACAGCGGGCAACCGGTGTGGAGGTAATTGACACTGAAACCAATGAGGTGTCAGAGGTTTACGGGAAGCTCATATTTCTCAATGCATCCACCGTGGCGACGGCGTTCATTCTTTTGAATTCTATCTCAAACCGTTTTCCGAACGGACTTGGAAATGACAGCGACCAGGTGGGACGAAATTTGATGGACCACCACAAGAACGCCGGTGCTTCCGCCGAACCGGAGGGTTTCCACGACCAATACTATTCCGGCCGGCGCGCGAACGGACTGTACGTTCCGCGCTTCCGCAACCTTAAGGAGCAACGGGCAGACTACCTGCGCGGCTTTGGATTTCAAGGTGACGCAAGCCGTGTGGGCTGGTTGAGTAAAGTTACCGATCAGGCTATCGGAGCCGACTTAAAAGACAACGTTCAGGCACCCGGCGGCTGGCGGATCGGCCTGAATGGATATGGTGAATGCCTTCCCTACAGCCAAAACCGTGTTACCCTCAATACCACCCAAAAGGACAAGTGGGGCCGGAATACGCTTACCATCGACGCGGCATTTCGTGACAATGAACGCAGCATGCAAACCGACATGGCCGAGTCTGCTGCGGAAATGCTCGAAGCGGCGGGCTTCAGAAATGTGTCGAAGTTTGTTAACACTTCTTTTCCGGGTAATGCCAACCACGAGATGGGAACGGCGCGGATGGGGCGGGATCCCAGGACTTCGGTGTTAAATGCCTGGAACCAGATGCATGCGGTGAAAAACGTCTTCATTACAGATGGCTCGTGTATGACGTCCTCGTCGTGTGTAAACCCTTCGCTCACTTACATGGCGCTGACGGCGCGGGCGTGTGATTATGCGGTTGCGGAAATGAAAAGACTGAATTTATAAGTGTGAATTTCGGGTCGTATATTCTCACATGTTCGACCCAGGTTTGATACCTCGTGGAACGTGTTGCTGGATTCTTGTGCGATGTCCGTCGGAGTTACTTTTCTTTGCCCGAGGTTTCGGGGCCAAAAAAAAACTTCCGCTGCGTTTTCATTTTTCGAATGGTTATTTTTAAGAATGTGGTTGAAAACCTCTCTCGTCACTGCGCTGTTGATCACTGTTCATTGTTGCTTTTCGCAACGGGTTCTTCACGGCAGGATCATTGGAATGCCCGGAATGCAACCCATCGCATTCGCAAATGTGGGTATCGTCAACACGAAAGTGGGAACGATGAGCAACGCGGATGGGACATTTTCGCTCGCCGTTTCCTTAAGCCACCTGGACGATACCGTTTTGTTTTCGGCGCTCGGCTTTGGACGAAAAGTCATTCCCGCAAAAGATTTGGTCGACGGCGTGACCATTTATTTATCGGAAAAACCTATTGCGCTCGAGCCGGTGACCGTCGAGGCCCGTAAAGACAAAAAGAAAAGTTACGCGCTCGGCAATCGTTACACGAAAGGCGGGTTTCTCTACGTCGATTCTGTTTCGTCCGGCGCAGCGATGGCGCTCCTGATCGAGAATAAATATCCGGCATACCATGCGGACCTCGTTTTTCCTGTCTACCTGGAGAAGGCGGTTCTGTTCGTCGATAAAAATTCACTTCCGGAATTCAAGATCCGATTGCGCATCATGGAACACGATACCGTAACCGGTTTTCCCGGCCGGGACTTGCTGCATGAAGACGTGATTGTAACTTCTTCGATCAAACGGGGGTGGCTGGATTTTGATCTTACACCGTATGCCGTCCAGGTGGACCGTCCATTTTTTCTCGTATATGAATGGATTATGGAAGACTATGAGCGCCTCGACCTTCTCGGTCTGTATTCCGAATATCGCAGGAATAATCCCGACAAGGTACGGACCGACAGCACCATCGTACGAGGTGAGAAGATCGGATTCAGAAATTATTATCAGTTCACACCGGGGACTCATTTTGGTGTATCAGCGGTTCCCTTTTCACTCAAGCACTACCGTTCGTATTACAGGTTGAACAGCTTTGGTCAATGGCATGTTGCGCCTGTTGTGTTGACAACGCGGATCACAGTCACGAACCAGCACCGGGCGGAAACGCGATCAAAAGCGTTAACGGCGGAATGCGGAGAAGACGCGCGCGTTTGCGAAGCAGAACGGCTTTGTGAAACATTTATAATGGACTACGGCGTGCACGGCATGCAGGTCGCCGTCAGCAAGAATGGCGAGACGGTTTTTTCACGGTGTTACGGATATGCGAACGCGGAAAAAAAAATTCCCGTGAGAACGAACACGCGTTTTCGAATCGGAAGTGTTTCAAAAGCACTGACTTCGGCAGGGCTTGCCAAATTGGTCGGCGAAGGCAAGCTAAGCCTGGATGCGTCTGTCGAAAAATACGTTCCGTCATTTGGGGCTAAGAAATACAAAGTTACCCTCCGTCAGCTTGGCGCCCACCTCGGTGGCATTCGCCACTATTACGAAAATTTGTCTCCAGGTCTTAAACGGTTCGATCATTACGAGAATGCGACACAGGCCATCGCGATCTTCGCGAACGACTCACTTTTGTTCGAACCCGGTTCCCGATACTTGTACTCATCCTTTGGCTGGAACCTGATCGGCGCGGCGATTGAATCGGCATCCGGCGAAGACTACCTCTCTTTCATGAAGACGAAGGTCTGGCTACCGCTGAAGATGTTCGATACCTGCGGAGACGGATATGATTCCACAGCTGGAGATGTCAGCGAAGTTTACGCAGTCACGGGAGAGGCAGCCAAGCGTGACGACGTCAGTTATAAATATCCGTCGGGTGGGTTGGTTTCGACGGCCCTGGACCTCGTGAGGTTCGGCAATGAAATTCTAACGCCCAATGTACTGGATGCGGCGACGAGGAAAGATTTGTTCGTGGAGCAGCGGACGAACGCCGGCACGGCCGTAAAGTACGGGCTGGGATGGAGTATCGGTACGTATGGCAATGGACGGCGCGTGTGGTTTCATGCCGGAAATTTGCCGACCAGCAGCGCGTATCTGCTCATTTATCCAGACGAAAAGTTGGTGGTGTCTTTTCTTGCTAACACGCAGGAAGGCCTGTTGTTTGACGTCGAGCGGCTCGCTCAGATCTTTAGCTCAGTGAGATAAGTTAACCAGTGATGGCTACCCGCCTATGACGGATCATTGCGAATGCGGGTACAAACCCGAACCGTTGATAGAAACCGGCCATGTGCTCGGACGAAATCAAAGCTGTCATCGCGTTAGCGGCTGCATGATCATCCAGCCATTTAGAAATTAGAGATTATTTACGGTTGAGTATGTAGACGGCGGCGATGCCCAGAATTCCTCCGACGATCGTGTGGGTTTCGATTTTCTCGCCGAGAAACAGCCATGAACCCAGCGCGGCTGAGAAAGGCACCATAAAAATAAAACTGCTCGCGCGGCTTGCGCCTATCCGGGACGTGGCAATGAAGTAAAACGTTGTCGCCAACGATGTTGTGATGGTGGCGCTAAAGAAAAGATTCGCCCAAAACTTGAAGTCTGCGGTCCGCACAATGGTCATGGCTGGTTCTTTGCCGGCGATAACCAGGAACAACAATGTGCTTAACCCATAGATCCAGAAACTGAACGCGACGGACGAACCGTATCGCGTGGCGCGCGCAGTGAAGCGACTCAAAACCGCCCACGCGAACGCCGCGATCAGGAAGTAAATATTTCCTGAGGTGAAAATTTGAGTTGGGTCAGAGACTACTTTCAGCAAGATGGCGCCTGCCACGAGCCCCAGGGTCAATCCGGCAGCCTCGTTCAGAGTCGGCTTTCGCTTTGCGAGTACCAGCATGATCGCATAGGCAATGATCGGGTTAAGCACGGTCACTAAAACGCCACCCGCGCCTGCTTTGCCCTTTTGAAGCCCCAGGAAGAAAAGATAAGTATAAAAGGAAAGGAGGGCAGTAGCGATCAGCACATCTGCAATCCCGCTTTTCTTGATTGAGATTTTGTCTTTGATAACGACCACCATCGCCAGCAGCGATATGAACGTCAACGCAAATCGCAGGAATGAAATAGTAATGGCGTCGCCGTACGCGCCAATGATCTTACCTGCGGTCCAGCTGAAACCCCAGCATGTCATGCTCAGGATCATGCCTGCCAAAAATAGCTTTTCGTCGGGAGTGCGGTTCGTCATGAACGGCGCGAATATAATATATATTCTTCGTCCGGGTGGCGTTGCCGTCCAAGCATTACCTTTTCAGCTCTTGCACAGCGATTGGTCGACCTTGACAAATGTTTCCTTCTCAAAGGTCACTCGCTCCGAAGTGTCGCGAAGGGCGCGTGAGTTTGCGAACGGTCTGGACTCCGAAGTCCTCAGTGTCCCCTCCGGGTGACACTGAGGGGGCGGTTTTTTTTAAAATACTCGAACACACTTGTTGACGCTTAAAAAATAGAAAATTCCCCCTCAGAGTCACGCGCAGAGGACTCTGAAGTTTTCGAAGTACACTCGACTTTCCATCACTCATGAACTTCGAAGTCCTCAGTCTCCCCTGACGCTGAGTCGGTCATTGCTGCGCGCGTTAGCCCCCTACACGGGCCGGCTGTAGACAGCAGTTTGACGCGTTTACCCCGTGCGATTGTCGTTTTTACACAGCTTTCGGCACATTCTGACGATCTAAGTTTGTATTAACGAAATCAAACACGAAACTTAAATATTGGAAATATGGAAACCATGGAAAAAACGAGGATTACAGTAGAAACGAAAGTCAACGCGCCGGTGGCAAAAGTGTGGGAAAGCTGGTCGGACCCCCGCCACATCACACAATGGTGTCAGGCGAGCGACGACTGGCATGCGCCGCACGCGGAGAACGATTTGCGCGACGGTGGAAAATTCAAAACAACGATGGCAGCGAAAGATGGCAGCGTCAGCTTTGACTTCGAAGGCGTGTATACACGTGTCGAAAACCATCAAAGGATCGAGTACGCGATGAGTGACGGACGGACGGTGGAGGTCACTTTTTCGACCGAAGGAAATCAAACCCGCATCGTGGAGACCTTTGATGCGGAGAACACCCATCCCATCGAGATACAACGCGGTGGCTGGCAGGCAATCCTGGATAATTTCCGGAAATATACCGAGTCGCTCTGATTCCATTTGAAGGTCTTAAGACACTGGCACGGACAAAAATGGTCCGTGCTTTTTTTATCCGAAAAATCCGCGGCCACGCGCCATGAGGCCAGCCAAAAGCGGGATAATGAACAGTAGAAGCAATTCGAGCCGCAGGCAGATAAACACCGCGGGCGGCACAGCGACACGCCCGGCAGCATCGCCTTTACTGTTTCGAACAAAAAAGATTGTTGGATAGATGGAGACCAGCGCCAGGATGATCACACAGGTGATCTTTGTGTGAAAGATCCAGTTCTTGCTGTAGTAAACCGCAGGCTTTCCGAAACTGCCAAGCCACAACGTCAGGCCGGCGCCAAGCAATGCCATCGCGGCCAGTCCGTATACCGCATCAATGCGGGCTATTTTTTGCAGCTCGGCGCGGGAAAGGTCGCTCTTTAACAGCATGTGTTCAGACACGAGGCAGCCAGCAATTGTGAAAATGCTGATGAAGTGGATGTAACGAAGAACGATTTCTGTTGTCATTGAATAGAGTTTGCGATGTAAAAATATCATTTGCACATCAAACAAATTTGGATTACGGGACTTTTGCGACGCAATCCGGTTTCTGCCGTATTTGTTTCTGCGGGCAATACCGGTTGATTAATGTGACGATTCACTGGGGGCACTCACTACAGGAGGCGCAACGACGCTATGCATCGCAAAGAGTCAGTCACGGAAAAAATATCGCTGGTAAGCGAGGGTCCACACTGGGGTGAAATGCGCGTACGAAGAGTTGATCATACTGATCGCGACAGAAAGCTCTAACCTGTTGCCGGGGCCTACGCAGCGCTGAATTCCCGGTTGTATCTCGAGATAGGAACCTTTGCGAAGGGCAACCGTCCGATTGGTAATGAGCGTGCCGTTCTGGACAACATCGGCGGCATCGAAGCTTTTGCCGGCAAATTCCAAATAAACGTTCCAGTCGACAACCCCTTCAGACCCGGGACTATTCAATTGGTATCCGAAAGAGACGTTGTACCTGAACGCGTTGCCATATTCGATCGTCGTTGGCAGGTCGGGGCCACCGGAGTGATCGGGTTGCATTTCGAAATAAGAGTTCGGGACAATGTACCCGGAAGTGACCCCTGCGGCAAAGCGACTCTTTTGGAATGTTGAAACCAGGCCGAAACCATAGCCGCCCGTGTCATTCATCAGGTCGGGCTCAGCATCGTCGTGGGCAGTCTCCACGGCCGACCATTCTCCATAGAGACCGAGCTTGAACGGCTTGCCACCAACAGCGTCCTCTACAATCATATACCGGCTCATGACATACACGCCATTGAACAAATGGGGGTAATCTACTCCGCGACGGATGGGTTGCGTATAGTAATGGGTCTGATTGCCGACATGGGTGTGGCCGATGAGGTCGGGCGGGAGTCTTCTGTCATGGTGGTTGGAAAGCGAACCCGATACCAGGATAGACCACCGCGAGGTGAATCCATAACCGAGCCGTAATGCATATAGCGCCCGGGTTGCGTTCTGTTCGCGATAGTTCTGGCCCAGCGCGCGGACTGTAAATGCGCTTTTTTCAATCTGACTTGCGTGTTCGTTCACGATAAACAAATGCTGGGACAGTGAATTTGTAGAAATCAGCGCAATTACGAGAATAAGAAAAGGTGTGGGACTCATGGGCTGAGGTTGTATCCGCGTTGTCTTAACGCAATTCTCGCTGCGAAATTATTCAATTTATCTGTCTGGGATCAATTTAAATTGGCGGAATACCCGATGGACCCTGTAAAAAAACCATGTCTGTGTTTTTATCCAAATCGCGATTCTTTCCCTGTCCGATGCAATGATGTAGCCTGCGATGTAGTTTTGATGTAGTCCCCGGATGTAGTTTTGAAGTACCGCCTTTTGTTGAATTCAAAAAGTCTGATGTGATCTTTCCTATGTCTTGCCGGCCACCCCGCTTCGGCAAACGTTGAAGAAAACCCTCCCGCAGTTATGGAAATTTTTACACATGCATGACCGTGTGTACGCAAGAGTATTGTCTTGCCTTTGCGGGGCGCGTCGACATGAAACCAAACCAAACTATTTCAAATATCTACTAACCCAAATTTTCCAACTCATGAAAAAGAGAATCAGACTACTCAGTGTTGCTTTCTTCAGCGGAAGCCGCGCCGTCGCCGCCGCGATTGTGCTGACGTTGTTTTCAACCGCCGCCTGGAGCCAGGCAACGGTGCCGTTTACATTGTCCAATAATTCGTCTTACACCGACGCGAACATTTTCGTTGCGGTGGTGGGCATGCAGGGAGGCACCCATGTGTGGATCGACACACGAACCGGTACAGTGCGTGCCATGAGCTCCTCGGACAATACGGTGCAGGGACCGATCATCAACGGTGACGGCGGCCCGGGTGGCAATGGCAAATACGCGAACTGCTTTGCCCGACTCAGCGAGATCCCAAACAAAACCATCAATATTCCGGGCATTGCCGGCTGTAGAATTTTGATATCCTTCAATTCTCAGTTGTGGCTGTATTTCTTCGGGCCGACACAAGGATATGCTGCGCCGAACCTGGCGAACCCGAACGATCCGAACCAGGGAATTCGATTCGAGATGATCGAGCTGACGAATGCACCGAACGGGCTATGGGCAAATACTACCCGTGTCGACTCCTATCAATATCCAATGGGTCTGGAAGTGTGGGGCAACTCTGGTTTCTATAAAAAGGTCGGTGAGTTGAAGACGCATTCACAAATTCTGTCTCAGTGGCAATCCACCGCTCCCGCGGCTTTTGCAGGTTGCTATGATGCAGCGAAGGGGATCATTCATTTCCCTTCAAAGACGGCGGCTTTCCAATCAGGAGGCTCACAAGCTAACTATTTCGGCTCGTATATCGATGCCATCTGGTCGAAGTACACCGGGGGTGATCTCGTCTTCAACGCGGGTGATGCAGGAACTTGGCGCGGCCGCGTATCAGGGTCGACATTCACATTTACGCGCACATCCGACGGACAGGTCGCGCGCATCACACGGAAACCGACAACGATTGAGACGATGGAAGGCAGTGGCGTACTCGCGGAAGGGGGTCAGTGGGACAAGGTTGTGCAGGCGCAAATCTGCGCAGCCATAAACCGCCACGCGATCGACCTGAACCTGGCAACCGGCGCAACGCAAGATTTCGCCACCGACTCGAAATACTATATCACGTCGCCGTTCAACTGGTATTGCAAGTTCTGGCACCAGACAGATATCAGTCACAACGGTCTGACCTATGCGTTTTGCTACGATGACGTGTTCGATAAATCCTCCACCATCAACGCGCCATCGCCTACACGGGCCACGATCACGATCGGCGGATTTGCCGGCCTGCCACAGGGTGTGACGACAGTTTACAAAGATTGCAGCTATTCGGGATCGGCTGTCGGTCTTCCGGTTGGAGATTATACGCTGTCAGCCATGAACGCACGCGGAATTCTCAACGACGACATCTCGTCCCTGCGCGTCAGCT
>DASPNN010000299.1:0-2744 GCA_035626495.1 Chryseosolibacter sp. | reverse complement strand
TTCGGGAAGTCCGGAGACGCGTCCTGGAACGCCACAGAAAGGATGTTGCCTGGCGCGTGCTCTTCCGCACAATTGCGCGCGACGATAACCATATCAGCCCCCATCACGGACGCGATAGTGTCTCGATCTCGTTACACCATAACGCCGGGCTGCCTTACGACACATACTTTTCCGACATTGAACCGATCTTCCAAAGGTACGGCGGCCGACCGCATTGGGGTAAGAAACACAGTCTTCGCGCAGACGAGCTGCGAAAACTTTATCCGGAATGGGAACGTTTTCAGGAGGTGCGGCGTAACTTTGACAAGCGTGGGTTGTTCATCAACAATTATCTGAAAGAAATATTGGAGGTATGATACCGACACGCAATTTTGGCAGTAAGGTGTGGGCGTTTGCCGCCGGACATATTCCTTTGTCGTCGACCGGCCCGGAGCCGGGGTTCACAAGTCATGATAAGGTTTCGATCCTGAACGTGACGGACCAGGATGCGAGTGTCCGCATCGAAGTTTTCTATGAAGACAAGGCACCGGTGGGGTTCCGGGAGGTTGTGGTGAAATCGCGCCGGGTGCGCAAGATCAGGTTCAACGATCTGATTGACCCGTTCCCTGTTCCACTGAACGTTCCCTTCGGCTTTCTCATTGAATCCGATGTTGCCGTCATCGTGCAATTTAGCCGTATGAACACAACACAGAAACCAATGGCAACATTTTGCGTAACACCCTACAGCAGGAAAAATAATTCATGAACCCGATCAACTCCTCCCTCGGAATTTTGTCCTCTATGATCACGCCTGCGATACTCATCCTTGCGAGCGGTTCTTTGGTCATGACCACCTCGCAGCGGTTGAGCCGGGTTCTGGAAAGAGTCAGAAAAATATCGGAAGAGTTCATGCGTATCGAAAAGAATCCGGATGCTGGCTCGGCGAACGAGATCAAGCGGCGCATACTCTATACGTTGCTGCGCAAGAGCGCGCGGCGTTGCAAACTGCTTACGCGGGCCATGACGTTCCTGTACATTAGCCTGGGCATGTTTGTGGCCACCAGTGTGGCCATCGGTATTGTCTCCGTTATCGACCTGGAGTTGGCGTGGATACCGACCGGGCTCGGATTGCTGGGAGCGGTTCTACTGTTTGTCAGCTCCGCAATTCTGATTGTCGAATCGCGCCTGACCTTTAGCGTCATTGCCGATGAAGTGGATTTCGTGATCGAATCGAGCCGCTTGCATGCGCCGGAACAATATGTAGAAAGAAAGAGCACCTGGCGCCGCTGGTTCAGACTTTAATGTGGCATTGCGTTTTTCGGACCAGTGCGGAAACAGAAAAACCAATCAGTATGTCAAAAGAAAACAGACGACGGGATCTAAAGTCAACCGCCCGTGTCGAGATAAGACCGGATCTGCAGGATGCATCACTGGGCAAAGATCTTTCGTACCTGAACGAGATGCCGCAGATGAGCAGGGATGAAGGAGTAAAAGCCGGCGTGCCGCCGCCACGTGATAAATCGCCCCGGTCACACCCCGAAAGTGAAATTGAAAAACGCAAGCAATGAGCACGGAGATAGGCCATCGGATTTGGGCGATTCCAGAGGGGTATATTCCTTCGTATGGTCATGGGCCGGCACCGCAAATGATCAGTCATGAAACCGTCTGTATACTCAATACGGGCGAAACCGAAGCGCATGTGGAGATCACGATCTTCTTTTCCGATAAAGATCCTATTGGACCGTATAGGGTGACCGTGCCTGCCAGGAGAACGAAACACATCCGTTTCAATGACTTGAAAGAACCGGCCGAAATTCCAAAGGACACAGACTATGCCTCGCTCATCGTCTCGGACAAGCCGGTTGTGGTTCAACACACCCGCCTCGACAGCCGGCAGGCTGAAAACGCTTTGCTGAGCACAATGGCTTTCCCGGTTCAATAAGAGCGGGTATCATTTTTTCGGTACCCTTTCTAAGAAAATCACCCATTTATGGAGAAACGTAATTTGGAACAACGCAGGATAGTGGTCATTACTGGCGCTTCGGCGGGATTAGGGCGGGCAACCGTTCGTGAATTTGCAAAAAAAGGATGTGATGTTGCGCTGATCGCTCGCGGCCTTGAAGGGCTGGAAGCCGCGCGCAAAGAAGTCGAATCGTTCGGTGGTCGGGCACTGATGTTTCCAATTGATATCGCCGATGCTGATGCGGTTGAACGCGCGGCCGCGGAGACCGAGGAAAAACTTGGCCCCATCGACGTATGGGTGAACAACGCCATGAATAGTGTATTCTCCCCTGTCAGGGAGATGACGGCTGAGGATTACCGGCGCGTTACCGAAGTGACCTACCTTGGACATGTTTATGGCACCTTAAGCGCGCTGAAGAGAATGCTTCCCCGAGATCGCGGGTCCATCATCTTTGTCGGGTCGGCACTTGCGTACCGCGGCATTCCGCTTCAGTCAGCCTACTGCGCCGCCAAACATGCCGTTGAAGGATTTTACGATTCTCTTCGCACCGAACTGATCCATGACAAGAGCAAGGTGCGCGTATCGATGATCCAGCTCCCGGCGATGAACACCACGCAATTCAAATTTGTCAAGAGCAGGTTGCCGTTCAAGCCTAAGCCGATGGGCACGATCTATGAACCGGAGATCGCCGCCGAGGTAATCGAGTATGCGTCGCGCCACAACCGCCGTGAATATTTTGTCGGCTGGCCTACCGTCAAAGCGATTATCGGAAACAAGATCGCTCCCTGGTACGCCGACTGGG